>JBMOHR010000030.1:0-20661 GCA_049317745.1 Ignavibacteria bacterium | reverse complement strand
TACTAAGGCCTAATGATTTACCCTTACCTGTTGAGTCTGTGAAGATTTTATATTTAACGTTCATTAAATCGTGTGTCTGTGTACTTTTAGGGTCATTACCGTTTGGCGGTATGAAATTCTTAAGCATTAATGCTCCATAACCTTCAAGAAACTCAATATTATCAACAAATCCCTGATTCCTCTGGAAAAGCATATATCCGCCATCACGGGCATTCACTCTGAAGTTTTCTGACTTCATTTCCTGTTTAAACTTATCCGATAACTGTGTCCTTTGTGTGTAAACCTGCTCAGGGTTCTTTGTCCCGTTATTCTGATCGAACCAGATATAATAAATCTCGAACAACAATACTGCAAGCAGTAAATATCCGAATAAGTTAAAATTAATTTTTGATTCTGAATGCAGATATATTATCACGATAAATAATGCACTTATAAGGAAGAATATCAGAGACTGGCTTTTGACATATGCAGATACCTGAACTGCCTGCTGGATATTAACAGGTAGTAACATTCCTGAATATGTTATAAAGAATAACACAAGTACTATTGCACCGATGGATATGATATACTTTTTAGAGAAATACTCTTTTAATTTACTGTCTTTTATAATACCATCCGTGCCAATCATCGTAATTAACAGAACCGCCATCATCAGAATATAGACAACGTGAGCCGGGTTTCTGAACCTGCTGAAGAAAGGGACAAAATCGTACATTAATTTATGGAAGAAGAAATTCCCTCCAAGCGAAAACAGGAAGGAAAACCCTATAATAAACAGTGAAAAGTATGCAAGTGTTAAATGTTTCTTTTCCTTAAAGAAATATTTCAGAGAAGGATAAAAGAGTAAGATTACAAGAGTTGAAACAAATACATTGGCTACAGAAAACATCCATGGTCCTTCCTGATGAGTTGACCAGTAACGTATGTCCACAATCTTTTCATTTCCTGACCATACTCCGAAGAACTTAGGAATAATCAAAGTAATGTAATCATAAATATGCATCGAGCCCTGTTTGGCAAAGTTATAATCAAAGGATGCACGGTTTGAAAGTCCGATAAACTCCATTGTTGGTAATAACTGGAATGCAGACAAACCAAGAGTTAGAAGCACAGTAATAGCTAATCCAACGAAAAGTGTTACTATGCTTTTAATATCTTTCGTCTTGAAGGATTCGTAACTTATGAATAAAGTATATATTCCAATGAAGAAGAAGTTAAAGAACGGTACTTGCGGGTATCCAGCAAGTATACAAACTGCCATTACAAGTCCGGCTAACAACGGATAGTAGTATTTATGAGTCTTTACAAACTTCAGCCACAACAGAAAGAACAAAGGAAACCAGGTAGCAGCTTCCACAAGAGGCATATGAATCATATGCACCATCATATAACTTGAGTATGTGAACAATAAAGCAAACAGCAAAGAGAAAAGACCTGACAATTTAAAATGCTTTGCCAGATAGAATGTAAATACTGAAGTCAGAAGATAATGTATGATAATAGAATTCTGGATAGCTAATGCTGATAGTTTATCATTCTTAACGAACAATGTTAGTGCAAAGTTAAAAGGATAGAGTACTGCAATCTGCAAATCAGCAAAGAACGGCATTCCGCTGAAAACGTAAGGGTTCCAGAACGGGAATATACCTTTACTAAGCATTACAGATGACATAAATTTACCTGGATAATACTGTTCTATGAAATCATCGAACAGATACGCACTTCCTGTAAGCAATTCCCTGAAGAATATTAGCCAGAAAACTGCAAGGACTCCCAATAGAATATAATCATTATTAAAGATACTCTTTTCAGGAATCTTTATATCATTCTGTACAACCTTCTTTTGTTGTTTTGCCAAATTAATTAATCTTCTGATTTACAAATAAATATAAACTGATATCCGAACAGTCTTTTAAACAGGACAGTGATACTATAAAGAACAAAATTCATTACGAAACCAATATTCTTTTTAAAAACATCGGGCATTAATTCGATTACAGGAATTGGAGTAACTTTTTGTTCAACAATACTGTAGTTGTATTTCTTCAGTAACTGTTTAATAATCTTATAAGTGAATAAGTGTAAATGCGTTCTGTCGAGTATTCCCTTATCAGCTAAAGGCACTCTCCCAATCATCATATTCAATCTTACATAAATATTCACAAAGTTAGGTAAAGAAACAATAATTTTACCATCTTTATTCAGGTACTTTTTAGCATCGATCAGTAATTTTTCGAAATCAAGCAAATGCTCAAGAATATCAAGGAATAAGACGTAATCAAATTTCTCTTCCGATTTAAGTTCTTCGGGCAGTCCCAGGTTCAGGTCATACTGAAAGAACTTCCTGAAATTCATTTTAGTATTTTCTGATTCCTGAATAAAATCTACTCCAACTTTATAATTCTTACCTGAAATATGTTCTGCAAACAAACCGTCGCCGCATCCAACGTCAAGAATTCTCTGATTATCTTTTTTATTAAGAATGTCAATAATAAACTTATGACTCGAGTACGGATAAAGTTTTAAAGGATATGGAGTATAGTACTCAGAGTACACATCTGATTTTACTTTACCCTTTACAGTTTTTATGTATTCATTCGTAGTCCCAAAAATATTCTGTGCATATTTCATACCATTAACGTAGCAAATCTCATCACCATAATATGTCGGAATAGGTATTTCTGTTATCCTTAGGTTATTATGATGAGCTTTAATAATTATTTGTGTATCAAAATGGAAATCATCTGTTGTGTTTGTCAGGTTCAGCTTAGATAAACCCTGAACAGAGTATGCCCGGTAACCCGAATGGAATTCAGTAAGGTTCATCTTCAGTTTCCTGTTCTGAAAAGTGGAAAGGATTCTGTTACCTAAATATTTATAGAATGGCATACCGCCTTTTAATGCACCTCCGTATTTAGTCATCATTCTTGAGCCAAGAACAACATCCGCCTCACCCTCTGTAATCGGTTTATACATATCCTGAAGAATTTCAGGTGCATACTGACCATCACCATGAAGCAATACTACTGCATCGAAACCTTTATCCGCAAAATAATTAAATCCTTTTTTCTGATTACCGCCGTAACCTAAGTTTATATCGTTTAGATATATGTGAAGTTTATCGAGCTGCTTAATCTCTTTGTATCCGACAGATACCATGTAAGTATTATCCTTACTGGCATCGTCGAATACAGCAATTTCGTCTATTTCTTCGTATACATTTTTTGGAATCCTGTCAAGAACCTTATTTAACGTCGTAGCCGCATTGTAAGCAACAATAAGGATACCAATTTTCTTATTATTTCTCATAAATTACGGCTCGTTACGAACCTTTTCATCATCCTTCTTTGTTGTCTGTTCTTTCTTATCTGTTCCACCAGACATTTTCATCTTAATACTTTCACGTTTCTGATTTACGGACGGGTCTCTCTGGTCTAATTCATTCAATAGATTCAAGGCCTTCTGATAATCCCCTCTCGCTTCGTATATATCAAGAAGTATTCTGAAAGGATTGTAAAAACTCTGAGTATTCTGATTCGAAGTGCGTTTATCAATAAGTGCACCCTCTTCAGCAATCTTTGCATATTCTTCAAACTTTGCTTTATCACCAATCATATTAAATAACATTGCGACCTGATAGCTTTGTCTGTAATCCATCCTAAAATGTGATGTAGGAACGACCTCTTCCATACGTTTCAACGTACTCTTAGTGAGATTCAGTTTCGTAGAATCAGCCGCATATGTATTTGCCAGCCATACGAAGATTGTTCTGTACATTTCTATCATTCTCTGCTGAGTCTGGTCAAAAAACAATTTATCGTTATCCAGACTTCTGAATAAGAAACCATATTGCGGAGTCTTACTTGGTGTTGCAGGCGGTTCGAATAAACACTTATTCGTTACTTCAACGTCAACAGGAACTTCCATACCGTTACCTACTTTATAAGGTAATAATTTATGTGCCATACCTTTTAAGAGTAAATAATCTCCTAAACCAACAAAGTTTTCAGGTGAAACAGTTGCAGAGAAATAAATTGGACGTTTCCATTTATTAGCCTTTAATATATCGAGTAATAAAATATCGTTGAACTTTATACCTGTAATAGTTTTATTCCCTGATTTTTGTCTGATTGTAGCAGGGACAGTAAATACAATTTTATCCGGTTTAACTTTCATAGTATCAGGAAATACTTCAGGCGGTGTTTCCAGAACCTGAATTTTCTTTTCATCCCACTCTCTTGGTCTTACGAATTCAGGATTCGACAACTGTGCATCTGTCATAGTCATAGGTACCGTCAAAGAGCCATACGGTTTTTCATTCTTTAATTGGAGGTTATACCAGTCAGTCTGGGCTAATGACAGGTTAATGATTCTTACATCCTGTCTCACACCATATGCTGCCTGTAGACACCAAAGCGGGAATGTATCGTTATCGCCATTCGTTACGAGTATAGCATCTTTCTCACAACTCTGAAGTATATTATATGCATAGTCATAAGGGAAGAAATTTCCTTCGCGTGTTTGATACGGGTATGCAACCTTAAGCATATTCAAAGGTACAAAGACAAAAGATAATCCCATAACCACACCTGCAACACCCAGACTTATTTGCTTCTTACCCATCTCTGCAATAAGTTCAATGATTCCGACAATGCCTAAAGCAATCCAGAGTGAGAAGACAAAGAACGCTCCTTCATAGAAGTAGTCCCTTTCCCTTGGCTGCGGATCCTGCTGATTCTGATAAAGAGCAGTAACAACTCCCATAAGTACAAACATTGCTAAAAATACCATTGCAAGTTTCCAGTCTCGCCTGAAATGATGGAAGACACCTATTAGCCCCAGTATAAATGGTATAGCAAATAGTTTTTTGAAATCAACTCCGTCACCCTGTTCATATCCTGCCCTGCCTATGTACTGCCAGAATAAATACCTGTTGAACATCTCATTTATCTGGTATTTAAACATAAAATCCATATCACTTGTATAATTCTGCCAGGTTTTCCAGTGTTGTGGTTCCTGAGAATATCTTCTTGGCAAAAGTAATGGCTGATCGCCATATTGTTCACGATTGAGGTATGATAATAATCTTTCCATATTATCAGGATTATTTTCATCCAGAGGGACATTATTAACTGCTGACCTTTGTAAAACAGAAACGTATGTAGTATAGCCAAGAATTATTAAGAATAAAGACAGCAGAATTAAATTTAAAGTCTTTGATTTCTTTTGAATTGAATATACAATACCAACTACTAATGCGATTATAATAATAGTAAATCCAACAGCAGGAGATGACTTTATTAATTCAGGCATTTTTTTAACTAAAAAAGGATAGACTACAAAAAACGAAAACATTGAAATACCGGATGCGATAATAAATCCTTTCAAAGTATAATCAAACCTCTTAAAATAGAATGCAAGTCCAAGAAGGAATATACACTGAACAACGATCAGATGAATACCCAGTGATAGTCCCACAACATAAGCAAATAGAAGTATATACTTATCACTTCCCTTTTCATCTGCTCTTTCCCACCAAACCATCATTATATAAATACACAATGCCACAAGGAATGTACCAAAAGCATAAACTTCCGCCTCCATAGCATTGAACCAGAAACTGTCCGCGAACGCAAGCGATAATGCTCCGATTGCTGCCGGTACTGCAACTACTAAAGAATCTGTTAAATTAATTGGATTTCCTCTCCAGTTCTTTATAACTTTGGTTATTACCAAATAAAGCAATAAGACCGTCAATGCGCTTGAAAGAACTGAAAGATAATTCATTCTTAAACCGACATCGGATGCAGTCGGAAACATCGTAAAAATTTTCCCTACTAATATATGCAAGGGAGCACCCGGTGGGTGAGGCGTTGAGAGAGTAAATGCACATGCAAGAAATTCACCACAATCCCAAAATGATAAAGTCGGCTGGACTGTTATCATATAGACTATAAAAGAAAATAGAAATACGAATGCACCGGAAATTCGGTTGATCAATTTGAAATCCATCTTTATAATTAAAATTTAATAAACTGCAAAAATTACTTGATTTAAACGCTATTTTCAAGTTATAAACCATTTACAGCAGGACATTTTTCAGTCTTAAAATATTGCATTTTTATATTAGAATATATTTAAATAATCATCTGCTTGCTTTATCCTGATTCACAAAATTGTATAATATTACATTTAAAGTACGAATATTTATTATTACATTGTTTACTTACCAATTAGGGATGCGTATTTTCAAAATAACAATTATTGTATTTTCATTATCATTTGTGAATTTATATTCACAATTCGAGAAATCGATTGATAGTTTAAATCTAGTCTTCTTAACAACCCGGACAGACTCCGTTAAAATGTATACATCCTACGATTTATCCGTAAATTACTGGTACCTGAACCAGGATTCAGTAATCCATTATGCTCTTATTTGCAAACAATTAGCCGAAAAAAACAATAATCAAAATTACGTAGCAAAATCCTTAAATTCGTTAGGGATAGCTTATTTGAATAAAAGTGATTTCAAGAACTCACTGCAGTATTTCATGGAAGCATTACGGATGAATGAAAAAACCGGGGATGAAAGGAATCTGGCATCAAATTTAAACAATATTGGAACTGCATACATTCATCTGGAAGATTATGATAAAGCACTTGAATATTTATATAAGTCACTTGAGTTAGCCATAAAGAGTAACAACTTAAAACATCAGGCAGCTATTCAGTTAAACATTGGAGATGTTTTTAAAAGCAAGGGTGATCTGGAAAAGGGTCTCGAGTTTTTATTAAAGTCAAAGAATATCTCGGAAGAACTTAATGACGAAATAGGTTTATCTGAGGTATATTACAATATCGGGTTGAATTATTATCTTCGCAAAAATCTGGATACGGCAAAATTTTATTATAATAATTCTCTTGAAATAAAAAAGAGACTTGGTGACAATACTGGGATAACATATCCTTTAGTCGGCTTAGCACATATTTATTATAGTTTAAATGACTTTGAAACTGCTTTCTTGTATGCCAGCGAGGGGTACAAATCTGCGGTCGAATCAGATGATTTTATGGATATTTCTGAATCAACAGGGATACTGCACAGTATTTATGCTAAAAAGAATAATTATCAGCGGGCTTATGAATATCTTATCATTCATGAAAAATATAAGGACAGTATTTTAAGTGAAAGTAAATTGAGACAAATAGGAAGGCTTGAAACAAAATATGAAGTCGAGAAAAGAGAAAAAGAACTGAAGTCCGAACGTAACACAACTATATATGGTTCAATCACTATTATCTTATTTCTTCTTTTCATAGCTTCACTTATCTACAGAAGCCGTACTATTCAGAAGAGAGTCAATAAAGTTCTAATGGCACAGTATGAGGAGATTAAGAAACAGGATATAGAATTAAAAGAATTGAATTCGCAAAAAGACAAATTCTTTTCAATAATTGCACACGACCTGATAAATCCATTCCATATACTACTGGGTATTTCAACAACTATAATAGAGGAATATGATTCTATGGATGATTCTACACGCCTGGAACATATAAATTTAATAAGAGAAAGTTCTATCAGCGGGTACCAGGTACTCGACAACCTCCTTCAATGGTCCAGGTCAAGATTGAAGAGCCTTGAAGCACATCCGAAGAATATAAGTATAACAAAAATCATTGAGGAAGAAATAAGGAATGCTAAACAATCTGCAGATTCTAAAAATATTTATTTATCTCTTTCCGATGATACGGGTTCTAATTTTATTGTTTCGGCAGACCCTGCGATGATTCACGTAGTTATGAGAAATTTAATTGCTAACGCAATTAAATTCACGAACCAGAGCGGATATATTAATATCTATAATTTAAGGAAAAATGATAGAATTTTAACCGCGGTTTCTGACAATGGAACTGGGATTGAAATTAGTGTCTTGTCAAAGTTATTTAGAATTGACGAGCAAATATCAACAGTGGGAACGGGAGGAGAATCAGGCAGCGGATTAGGGCTTATTCTTTGTAAAGAATTTATCGAAAAGAATAACGGGAGTATATGGTGCGAAAGTACAGCCGGAAAAGGAAGTACTTTTTATGTATCTCTGCCGGCTGTGAAATAATCTTTGTAACTCTATTCCTTTACCTTTTTAAGAGAACAACTCTTACTGATAAAATTAAAAGTTTATACCTATTCTTAAATTCAAAACTACTGCATTCATATTACTTGCGAGTGACGTTACTAATGGATAATCACGTTTTATTGATAAAGGTACAAACCTGTATCCCAGTTCAAAACCATAACTAAACTGCTGATCCGACGAATAACCTATTGAGAATAAAGTATTCGGCGCCCATAAAGTATTGCTAACATTACGAATATTCACGATACTATTCATGCTCTCATTCGAATATATCTGATTGTCGTATTCTTCCCTGATAAACATAGCTCCGGCAGAAACCCCTAAGAATAATCCTTTTGAAACAATTGAACTTGATTTACTGAATGGGAATAATTTCATTTTCAGGTTCAAAGGTATTGCAAAAATGTAAGCGGGTGAAGGTAGATAATAATAATTTGTGTTTGATGTGCTCTGATAATAGAAACCTTTACTTCCACCTGATTTGGAATAAATAAAGGAAGGTGAAAACTCCAGCGAAACTGCATCGGATAATTTCATCCCTATGTAAGGATTTATCTCTGTATTGAACGAACCAGTTCTGAAATCGAATGAAGGGTAAATATCCGATACATCCGAATTTGTGTAAATTAAAAACGAATAACCAAGCCCGGCATATGCACCCGACTTTTTACTGACTTTTGTTTGTGCCGCAGCATAATTAGTTGCAAAGCAAATTAATAAAATATACAATAAATACTTTTTCATTTTTATAGTCTAATTAAAATTATAAAATGTATCTGCTTAAATCACGATTCTTAACTATTTTACTCAACTTTGCCGCCACAAGTTCCTTGTCAATGTCTATTGATTTCTTTTTATTCTTATCCGGAATATCAAACAGAATATCTTCGAGCAATATAGTTAATATTGTGTGTAGTCTTCTTGCACCTATGTTTTCAACCTGCTCGTTTACCTCAGCAGCAACGCGTGCAATTTCTTTTATCGACGTATCCTTGAACGTCAATTTTACACCTTCAGTCTCCAGCAATGCCGAATATTGTTTAATCAAAGCATTTTCAGGCTGTGTTAATATTTTGTAAAAATCTTCTTCATTCAAACTGTTAAGTTCTACTCTTATCGGAAACCTCCCCTGCAGTTCAGGGATTAAATCACTCGGCTTGGAAATATGAAATGCACCCGATGCAATAAAAAGTATATGGTCTGTTTTTACAGGACCATATTTTGTGATTACAGTTGAACCTTCAACTATAGGTAATAAATCTCTCTGCACTCCTTCTCTTGAAACATCAGCACCTGATGAATTTTTACTGTTACTGCCTGCTATTTTATCAATTTCATCAATAAACACTATTCCTGAGTTCTGTACTTTTTCAATCGCTTCTTTCATCACACTATCCATGTCAATAAGTTTTTGTGCTTCCTCCTGCGAAAGAACTTTCTTCGCCTCAGCTATACTTAGTTTTCTTTTACGTGATTTCTTAGGCATTATATTACCGAACAAATCCTGCAGGTTCAAACCCATTTCCTCCAGCCCTATAGGACCAAGTACCTGCATCATTGGCATATTGTCTCCTGCAAGGTCAAGTTCAATTATTCTGTCATCAAGTTTCCCGTCTTTAATCTGTTTTCTTAACTTATCTCGTGTTTTGGAATTTAATTCTTCATTAGCATTACTTTCATCGATAACAGATCTTGCTGCATCAGCTATGGCAGAATTTTCTGACTGTAGCTCCGCTTTCTTTTTCACCTGTGGCAAAATAATATCTAATATCCTTTCAATCGTATTATCTTCAGCTTTCTGTTTCACTTCATTCTGTTTATCAGTCTTAACAATATTGACCGATAAATCAGTAAGCTCTCTTATCATCGACTCTACATCACGTCCTACATAACCTACTTCTGTAAACTTTGATGCTTCAACTTTTACAAAGGGAGCATTGGCAAGTTTGGAAATTCTGCGTGCAATCTCTGTCTTCCCTACTCCGGTAGGCCCTATCATTATTATGTTATTCGGCATTATTTCGTCACGCATTTCTTCAGTAACTTGCTGACGTCTCCATCTGTTACGCAAGGCTATAGCAACTGACTTCTTGGCATTCTCCTGACCAATAATATATTTATTCAGTTCATCTACTATTTGTGAAGGTGTTAATTGATTTATCGTTATATTTGTTTTCGTTTTACTTTTCATTGCTTTATCAGTATTCTCCATATTTTTAAGTTCAATATTCATCAACTTATAATTTAATTAATCTAATTCTTCTATTGTAATATTGCCATTTGTGTAAATGCAGACATCGGCTGCTTGCTTTAAAGATTCTTCCACGATTTCTTTTGCGGAAAGCTTAGTATATTTCATCATAACTCTTGCTGAGACATAAGCATATTGCCCCCCTGAACCGATTGCAACAATACCGTCATCAGGCTCAATCACATCACCTGTTCCTGATATTATGAGTGTTTTATCTTTTCCTACGACTGCAAGCAACGCTTCTAACTTTCTTAAATATTTATCAGTCCTCCACTCTTTAGCTAATTCAGTAGCAGCTCTTAAAAGATTACCCTTGTATTGTTCAAGTTTTCCTTCGAACCTTTCAAACAATGTGAAGGCATCGGATGTAGCACCCGCAAAGCCAACGAGCACAGTGTTATTAAATATTTTCCTTACCTTTTTTGCTGTATGCTTAAGTACGGTGCTCCCCATCGTTACCTGACCGTCACTGCCTATTACTGCCTTACCGTTTCTTATTAGTCCAACTACGGTTGTAGAACGTATATTTGTTTTTCCCATTTTTTAATTTGATAGTTTTCTTCTCATTCTTGCTACAGGTATTTTCAAAGATTCTCTGTATTTTGCGACAGTTCTTCTTGCCAGTTTATAACCGTGTTTATGCAATTCAGCCACTAAATCATCATCGGTATATGGTTTGTTAGCTCCTTCAGCACAGATTATTTCTTCAATTTTCTTTTTTACTTCTTTAGTGGAAACATCATCACCCGATTCATTCGTTATATGATAACTGAAGAAATGTTTAAGCTCATAAATACCGAATTCTGTCTGCACATACTTACCTCTTACTGTTCTGCTTACAGTCGATATATCCATTGATATATCTTCAGCAATCTCCTTTTCAAGTAACGGTCTTATTGTTTTTCCCATTGAATCGAAAAAGTCTTTTTGCCTGTGAAGGATTGAGTACATTACTTTCAGCAAAGTTTCTTTTCTGGAACGAAGTGATTCAAGAAACCACCTGGCTCTTTCAAAGTTATTTTTCACAAAATCTTTTGCTTCCTTGTCTCCGCTTTTCATAAGATGTGAATACATCTCATTTAATCGTAATGAAGGTATTGATTTATCATTCAGCTCAACTTTATACTCTCCATTTTCAAAAGTTATAAGAATATCCGGATAAATGTATATACTGTCAGCCACTTCATAAACGTAGCCCGGCTTGGGATTCAAATGAGAAATGAAAGTAAAAATGTGATTAATTTCATCAATCGTAATATTATACTCACGCATTAACTTTTCATAGTTCTTCAGCCTGAACTCTTCGAAACTGTTTTTAAGTATCTTGATGCAAAGTTCCTTGAAGTTTTCATCTACGTCATGCTCCTTTAACTGAGTAATAAGACACTCTTCAAGGTTTCTTGAACCAATACCTACAGGTTCAAACGTCTGTACCATTTCAAGGACTTTAAGCAGTTCTTCTTCTGTGAAAGTTTCTTCTTCAAAACCTGTTCCGATTTTTTGTTTATCCAGATCAGTAATAACGTCCTGCAGATTATCCCTGAAATAGCCCTCATCGTCAATCGACCAGATTATTTCTTCGCCGATAAACATTTCCTTTTCGGTTAAATCATTCAGGTGTAACTGCGAAAGCAAATTATCTTTAAGTGTAACTTTTGTAGACCACATATTTTCATAATTTGGTCTCTCGCTATTATCGTAATCTTCAGTTGTCTTGTAACCTTCGAATTCAGAATTTACGTAGTCATCTGTGTCAAATTCTTCATCTGATTTCTTGACTTTTTCAAGTTGCTCATCAGCTACTTCAGTTTTCCCTATATCCTCTAAAGCATCGTCATCATCAACCTCTATCTCCTCTACGATGTCTTCAGCTTCTTCCAGGAATGGGTTCAATTCCATTTCCTGCTTTACCATTTGCTCTAATGCCATAGTAGGAATCGCAAGCAGGTTTTGCTTCTGAATTATCTGAGGCATTAACCTCTGTAACTGTTTCTGAGTTTGTGTTTGTTTAAACATATTTCAAACTTTATTTTATCTTTTTAATATTTTCATTATAAAATTCAACACCGAATGCCCTTACGATTGCATCTTTGACAAATTCAAATATTGTTTTATTATTAACTTTTCCATTCTCTAATGCTTCCTCACAAAAATAAGATTTTTCATACCTTAAATCATTGCAATTTTCTCCGTATACTCTAATCGGAAAAAGCTCACAGGAAATCGGTTTTTTAAAATTAATTTCACCGTTATTGTATGCTTTCTGAAAACTGCACTTTGCTATATCGCCTTCATAATAAGAAAAAACACAATCATTATCATTAACATTATTCATCCACAATTTACCTTCGTATTCCACATAATATCCTTCTTTTTCTATCACTTCCCTATTCTCTGCCGTCAGATATTTCTTTACCGTTTCAATATTCTTTTCAATCTCAGATAATTCTTCCTTCTTTAGCGGTGCCCCAAGTGTTCCTTCAACAGTACAGCAGGCGCCTTTGCACACTGATAAATCACAACTGAATTTCAATTCAAATATTCTGTCATCCAAATTCATCTATTATGCTTATATTTTAATAAAGTATTTACCGGGTAATTGAGAAACCAGACCTTTAAACTCCATAGTTAATAAGTTAACTAAACAATCCGAAACATTTAATTCCGTTAATTCACAAATACTGTCAACATTTATGGGTTCTGTTTCATTTAAAACGTTGTATATCTTAGTTTCAAAGACATTTAATGCAGGATTTTCTTTCTTAATAGCTTTTTCAACTTTGTTATCAACTAAGTCTCCAATCTTATAACTCAATTCAGAAAGTACATCATCAACATTCATTACCAACTTTGCGTATCCCTTCTTAATCAGATTATTACATCCTTCTGAATTTCTTGCATTAATATTTCCCGGTATTGCAAATAATTCCTTGTTCTGATCTAAGGCAAATTCTGCAGTAATAAGTGACCCTCCTTTTGCCCCCGATTCAACTACTATTGTTCCTAATGATATACCACTTACAACTCTATTTCGTCTCGGAAAATTCACTTTTTCTGCTTTAGTTCCTACATCAAATTCCGAAACTACAGCACCTGTTTCAATGATTCTATTGTAAAGTAATCTGTTGTCAGGGGGATATAGATTGTCAACCCCGCTTCCAAGTATAGCATACGTCAGATTTTCATTCTCAACGCATGTATTATGTGCTATTGAATCTATTCCGATAGCAAGTCCGCTTATGACAGGTATACCTTTTCGACTTAACTCTTTTGTTAAATCAACACATACTCTCCTGCCATAATCAGAAGGTGTTCTTGTTCCTACAATGCTCACCGAATATCTGTCCTTTTCTCTCAACTTTCCCATATAATACAATAACACCGGTGCATCATAAATATTCCTGAGGTTGTATGGATAATCTTCATCGAGTATTGTAGTGAAATTTATTTTCTTATCACTGCATTTAGAGAGCAAAGTTCCAATGGCTTTACGGATTTCAGTAATCTTATCAAACTGACAGTAAATTTCCTGGCATACCTTCTCATTTAAACCTTCGATTCTCATCAAATGTTCTTTACTGAGATTCAATAAAATGTCCAGGGAATTATACTTCTCAACAATCTTACGTATTCTTACATCTCCGAGACTATTTATATTCTTCAGGAAATAAACCAAACTAAAATTTTCATAGATTGAATCATTCATAACTTTATTTTTTAAGTTTAGGGTCCAACGAATCCCTTAACCCATCCCCTATCAGATTAACTGCAAAAACAATTAACATTATCGCTAGTGCAGGATACAAAACCATTCCAAAGTTTGTCCCTGTTATTAAATATTTATAACCGTCAAATATCATCTGCCCCCAGCTTGCCATTGGCGGTTGTACTCCCAAACCGAGAAAACTTAAACTTGCTTCAAATATTATTGCATTTGCAAGGCCTACTGTTGAGGTAACTATTACAGGTGACATTGCATTTGGCAATATGTGCCTGAAAATAATTCTTGTATGTCCAAACCCTAATGCTCTTGCAGATTCTACATACTCCGATTCCTTTAATGTAATAAATTGTCCCCTTACAATCCGTGCAATTTCTACCCAACTTGTTAATCCAATTGCCACAAATGCCTGCCAGTATCCTTTTCCCAGCACGACTGAAATTGATATAACCAACAGTATAGAAGGGAAAGCCCATACTACGTTAATCAGCCACATAATAAACCTGTCCGTTCCACCTCTGAAATATCCGCTAAGCGAACCTAATATTATACCTATTAAAACCGCTATGGCTTGAGAGATTAAGCCAACAGAAAGACTTATTCGTGCACCATAAATAAGTCTGCTAAGTAAATCCCTTCCGAATTTGTCAGTTCCTAATATGAAGGTTTCCTTAAATATATATTTATTGTTTTTAGAAAGAAGATTAATCTTCTCCTCCGATTTTTCTTTATCAAGAAAATCTATATAATAGATGCTCTCATTCGTTTCTTTAAGTAATTTCTTAACAGGGATAATCTTTGCTGAACCAATATCTTTCTTTTGAATTACATCACAGGAATAAAATGAAGGTTTTGATGTAAACTCAAGTATCTGTCTGTTTGGATTATGAGGTGATATTATTTCTGCAAATATTGATACAAATATAAGCAGCAATAAATATATAGATGAAATAAATGCAAGTTTATGCCTTTTAAACCTGATGTATGAATAATGCCATAAACTTTTTCTCTTGTTAGCAACCGTAGTATTTAAGTCCTTCATCATCCGAGTTTAACCTTTGGGTTAATTAAAGCATACAATATATCAACAAAGAAATTTATTACTACAAAAACTATGGCACTGAAAAGTATAGTCCCCTGAATCATCGGAAAGTCGAGCTTCATTATTGAATCCATTGCCAGTGAACCAATGCCAGGCCAGTTAAAAATATACTCTATAAAGAATACACCTCCCAGTGTAGCGGCTAATGAAGAACTTAATGTGGTTATTACAGGATTCAGAGCATTCCTTAATGCATGCTTGATAATTATTTTTGATTCACTTAATCCTTTTGCTCTTGCTGTTCTGACGTAATCTTTATTCAGCTCATCCAACATTGAAGTTCTTGTAATTCTTGTTATAATTGCTAATGGTCTGAATGCGAGTGCAATTGCAGGTAATACAATATAATACCATCCGTTATCTACATACCCTGCGATGGGTAATATGTTTAACTTTGCTCCAAAAATATAAATAAGCAATAATGCCAGAACAAACTGTGGAATTGAGATGCCTAATAAAGAAATCAGTATAAAGAAGTAGTCTTTAAATGAATATGGTTTTATCGACGAAATAACACCTGCCATTATTCCGAAGAAAGCGGATAATAGAATTGACACAAATGAAAGCAGTACCGTAGCAGGAATCTTCTCAAGTATTGTTTGTGAAACGTCTCTGTCGGTTAAGTACGATTTACCAAGATTTCCTTTAACTGTCCTGCCTATAAAATTGATGTACTGTATTACAAATGGCTTATCCAAACCTAGTTCTACTCTGATAGATTTTACCGATTCTTCATCCGCACGCTGGCCAAGTATCATTTTTGCTGGGTCACCTGGTATTAAAAAAGTTAATACAAATGAAACCGATAATACTCCGAATATTATCAGAACTGAATTGACAAGATTTTTAAGTATGAACTTTATCATAGTATAAACAAAAAAGTCTCAAATCCAATATCGGAAATGAGACTTTTAAAATTTGAACCTCAGTTTTACTCAGAGATTACTCTTTTTGCTTTTAAGAACACTCTTGTATAAAAATCAGAATCTAATGATGCAACTATTACACCGGTCTTTGAACCGGAATGGACAAAGTATCCATCGCTTAAATAGATGCCAACATGTGTGGTTCTGCCTTTATTCATCGTGTCAAAAAAGAGTAAGTCACCAAACTTTAATTCACTTCTCTGAACGTCTGTACCTACGTTTGACTGTTCATATGAAGTTCTTGGTAACATAACTCCGATTGATTGATACATCACTGTTTGAACGAATGAAGAACAATCAATACCTCTTTTCGAAGTTCCACCCCATAAATATGGTGTGTTTAAATATTCGATTACTTTAAACATTACTTCATCACTAATCATTTCTGATTTGTTGTTTGATGAAGGGGTATAACCGATAAGAGAACTTGATATTGATTCGAGACTACTCTTTGAGATGGTAGACTTCTTTACTAAGGTGCTGGTGGCTACTAATTCATTAGAATTTTTGTAAACATTGGCACCCTTCATCTTTAAAGATAATTCCGAGTCATTATCGGTGAGTTCTCTCGTTGCGGAACAACCTGTAATCATCGTAATCCCTAATAGAATTACTGACAAAAACAGTAAATTTCCGTTTTTGAGCATTTTTAACTCCCTTTTTAATTAAACTAACTATTTAAAAGAACATTAGCATTAAACTAATGGAAATAATCTATTAATTCAAGTCCTAAATTTAAAATTTTCAAAAGCACTTCCCTATACACCTGGCTTGCCTTTTTTCCTGAATCTGGTTACAATAAAACTTATACCAAGAACCAGAATCCCGAAAACCCCTATCATCATAGCAGTAACATAGTCTTTAGGCAGATAACTCCCTTTAAACTTCATGTGCAAATCAAACATAGTGTTAATTACAGCCATCAATGCCACTCCAAGCGATAATGCACCAATACCGTTTAATATTACAATTAATAGATACATTAATGTTTTTTGAGATTCAATACTTCTATCAGTTCAATCAATTTATTAACAAAGTTTATAACATTATCATAATCTATATTGAAATTCCTTGCTGAACATTTCCAGATAGGATTTATTGCTCCTACTGCACTCATCGTTCCTTTTGTAGCCATTGTATCTTCGAAAAATGAATCCGTAAACTTCAATACATTACCGCTCAACTTCAGGTTCATCCATCCCATCTTCCCGAAGTAATCAAGATATTCATCAGGAATCCTTAAATCACCAATGTATGAAAATACTGAATCGAACGAAGCTATACCTGTCGGTTGAGATACTATATTCTTATTCTTTATGATTATTTCAAAACTCTTGTTCATGGAATTACTAACTTCAAAATTAAATTCCTTTGTTATCTTGTATTCATACGAATATGTTGAAGTAAGAGGAGTAAACTCTGCTTCTTTTGCATACCCACCCATAATAATATCTACATTGACTCCCCTGTATAAGCCCTTGAGTCTGCTTCCTGAGTTCATCAGCATTTTCTCACTGCTTGGTAAACTTGCATCTTCATATTTCAATCCCATCATCTCGGCAAGCTTAGGCATTTGAGTGTCGCCGGAACCGGAAGAAGTACTTCCTCCCGATGAATAAGGCGAACCAACTGAACCGGGTGCTTTCTTCCTGAATTTTAAGAATACGATAACAAAGAATATCAAGACCGCAACGGGTATTATGTAGTTTACTAAAGTTTGCATAATATTATTGTTTAATTATTATAAAAATCGTTTCTTACAGTGTCAAAAGAATCACCCTGGATTCTGCTTTTAAGTATATTAAAAATAGGCTCAGGATTCCCGAATATTCTGTTCTTAACAAGATTGACTGATTTCCCGCTCCTTTTATCTCTGAAATCTATATACTGCTCTCTTCGTCTTGCTATTGCAGGTGTGCTGTCAGAATACTGGTTAGTTGCATTAAGATTAGTTATGCAGTCAAACGGAAAATATTCAAGACTGTTCTTAAAGTTTCTAACTACTCCCTCGTTAGTCAGAACTATCATACTCTTTTTCGAATAAAATAATTCCCATATAACAAATGCAATCGACAATAAGGACACAACAGCGAGTATAACCGATACTAATGCGAACAGTATAAAAGAAGTTTGGTGCGTCTTCAGAGCACTGAGCGAAAATGCCGCAGTCATCACAAGAACAACGCATAGAAAGAAACCTCTGAATAATATTCTCGAGATAGCATATTTAAAATTATATTTAAATATTGCCCATCCGTTTTCAGGATTATTGCTAAGAACTCTTTCTACAATAGTGTTTGGTAACATTATTTTTCTAAATTTAAAAGGGAACATAATGTTTTTTATCGAATAATTCCACACATAATTCAATATTATCTGAACGACTAATTTCAGCGATAAAAGAAAAGCCTGTACAGGTTATTCCCCTGCACAGGCTTCCGTTAATAAACTAATTTTTAACTATACTACTTTATTCTCTTTAAATTCTTTTATCTCTTCTTCGTTATACCCAAGTCCGTGGAGGATTTCATCAGTATGCTGTGAAAGTGTCGGAGGAGGTGTATCTACATCACCGTCTGTTTTATCAAACTTTGCTGTTAAGTTGAACACTTTTATCTTTCCAACTTCCGGTGTATCTACTTCCGCAATAGCATTTCTGTGTTTAATCTGCGGCTGACTCAATGCGTCATCAAGGCTAAGTATTTCCCCTGAAGGAATCCCCTTTGCATTCAATGCCTCTGCCCAGTATGTTGTATCCTTTTCTTTCAACTTTGCTTCAAGCAATGGTGTTAAGGCTTTCCTGTTACCTTTCCTTGTATCTCTTTCTTTAAACCTTGAATCCTCTTTAAGTTCAGGCACTCCAAGTACATCACATAAGTCTTCCCATTGTTCCTGTTTATTCGCTGCAATGTTCAGGTATCCGTCTTTAGTTACAAACGTCCCCGATGGTGCAGCAGTAAAATTATCATTTCCCATAAGTACTGGCTGCTTACCGCCGATTAATAAATTAGCCGCAACCCATCCGTTAAACGGCATTATTGAATCAAGCATAGCTATATCAATAAACTGCCCTTTTCCCGTCTTCTCCTTATAAAACAAAGCTACCATTATCGCAAATGCAGCATTAAGTCCGCCGACAGTATCGCACACAGGGAATCCTGTTCTTAATGGGTTCAATGTTTCATCACCGTTAATTGCCATCACACCGCTTAACCCCTGTATTATCTGGTCGTACGCGGGTTTAAACGCATCAGGGCCCGTCTGCCCAAATCCTGAAATTGCACAATATACAATTCCTGGATTAATTTCACTCAATACTTCATAAGACAGTCCTAATCTTTTCATCACACCCGGTCTGAAATTCTCAACTACAACGTCAGAGTTTTTTACCAGTTTCTTGAAAATCTCTTTTGCCTTTTCATCCTTTAAATTTAATGTCAGTGATTTCTTATTGCAGTTCTGTGCAAGAAAACTTGTTCCCATATTCTTCTTATTAAAATCAGGCACATTACCTAATTTTCTCGCTAAATCTCCCGACCCGGGAGTTTCAACTTTAATCACCTCAGCACCGCAAAGTGCTAAATGCAATGTAGCAAAGGGCCCTGCTAACACGTTTGTAAGATCTAATACTCTTACTCCTTTTAACGATTTTTCTTTCATCTTTTTATAATATTTAGTGAATTTAGAATTTAGAAGTTAGAATTTAGAAATCAAAGATTCTAACCTGCAATAGCTCTGATATAACTTTTCAGCATTCGCCCTACTTCGTCAATTCTCTTTCTTAAATCAGACGTTTCGGCAAACTCTAAATCTTTTATTAAAATTAAAAAATAATTTGTTTCTTCTAAAGAACCTTGAGCTATATTGAAAAATCTTAATTTATCTGCCTTAGACTTCTTAGTATAGCCTTCAACTATGTTTGCCGCAACAGAAACTGATGATCTTCTAATCTGGCTGGTGATTCCAAATAATTCACTTTTAGGAAATGATTTTGTAAGTCTATAAATATCCAGAATAATAGAATGCATCTTTTGCCAAACAATCAAATCTTCAAAGCAAGTGCTTTTATTTTCCATATATTTAATTATATATTATTAAAATATATTTCAAAATCAAATCTTCTACTTCTATTTCCTGTCTTCTATTTCCTGTCTTCTATCTTCTAGATTCTATCTCCTAAATTCTAGATTCTAACTCCTAAATTCTAGATTCTAACTCCTAAATTCTAGATTCTAACTCCTAAATTCTAGATTCTATCTCCTAAATTCTAGATTCTAATAATCCGACTTTTAATATTTTCCCCGGCAATTCCCTGCCATAAAATGCTTCTGCTTCCTTGGATATTCCAACTACCTTTTTCAAATCAATATCTTTCCTTAAACCAAACCTGTTAAACATATTTACTAAGTCTTCCGTGCATACATTTCCGCTTGCCTTAGCGGTAAATGGACAACCACCCAATCCAGCGAACGCAGATTCAAAATACCGTACACCGTGTTTATATGCCATAAAACAATTTG
>JBMOHR010000029.1:0-20779 GCA_049317745.1 Ignavibacteria bacterium | reverse complement strand
GTAAAACATTTTCGTACATCTTAATCTTTTCATTTCTGTTAACAGCATCGGGCTGCTATACCACTCAAAGTTATTCCGACCCGCCCGAAATTTTCATTGCGAAGGAAAAAGAAAATAAAGGTGTGAAGTATGACAGCATTGACAGTCTAACACTAATTAACAACAAATCTGTTAGTCTTAAAGATTACACTTCAAAGTTTATAAAAAGCTATACTGACAGCAGCTATAAGTTTATTTACTATTTTAAAACTTCGGTACTGGACACCATTGACATCAAAAACATTACGTCGGTCAATTACACAATATCCACTCCGGATAATGATAAGACGGTACATACCGTTACTCATGCGTTTTTTATACCTTTGGCAATTTTAGGAGTGATTTTTCTATTTGCAGCTCCAAAAATTTTCAAACAATAAAGTATAGAAGAATACAATGATAACTAAATTAATCACATACACACTGATCTTTTCGTTTCTGCTCACAGCATCGGGCTGTTACACAACCAAATACTATTCCGACCCGCCCGAAGTTTTCATCGCTAAGGAAAAAGTAAACAACGATGTGAAGTACGAAAACATAAACGGTCTTACACTTATCAACAAAAAAACTATCAGCCTAAGCGATTACACTTCAAGGTTCATAAAAAGTTATATGGACAGCAGTTACAAGTTTGTTTATTCGGGCAAAAGTTTAGCACGTGATACCATCGACATCAGGAATATTTCTTTAGTACATTATAATATGTCGAAGTATGACGAAACAAAATCATTTACGATTGTCGGATTAAGTATTCTGGCGCCTTTTGTTCTATTAGGTATTGTATTATTGCTAATGCCTAAAATGCACGACTGATATTCACAAAGTTTAAAACACAAAAGCCGTACGCTGCAAAGTGTACGGTTTTTTAATTTGTTATCAAAACACTAACTACAAGTTCATATTTTCATATTTCAAGAATATTCCAAAACATATTATTTAGTCAATCAGAAGGTTTTAGAATTTTCCAAGGATAGCCAAGACAAGCAATAAATACTTTGGCTTCACATAAAAACATTGGACCGCTCTAAACAACTGCTTATAGTAATTGTCTACTCCGTTGGCGGTCCAAATAATTGAGACTTGTATTTAAGTACTTTGAAGCTGTTTGCATGCAAAAACATTGCTAATTCAATTGTGCGATAATAACAGAAACTGTAAATATATAAATATAACTTTGCAGACAGGAATTCGGTTGAAAACTTTTATACAAAGAACGCTAATCATATGTGATCAGCGTTCTTTTTTGAATTAAACCACTAAATGAATTCTTTGTTTCTTAGAAATGTACATTCAGCAAAATGCTGGCACTACCGGTACCAAAACCACTTTCACTGGCACCTGTGTGAGTGTGGATAACACCTGTGTTAGTGAACGTTTGTACCGGAGATGTGAACGATTCATAACCGAGTGTATATTTTCCTCCTAAGGAAATTCCCGGTGCGAAATACCAGTCAAATCCTAAGTTCGCGCCAAAACCAACAGAACTACCTGTCATTTTGCCACTATAGGTTCCACCTGGTAAAGTGGAAGTATGGTCATAATTACCACTGTAGGTTCCATAATGAACATTTAAGCCTGCATATGGTGATATACCATATAAAGATTTTAAGTGGTAATTCCCATCTAATGAAAATCCGAAGACTGTTTCTGATGCTTTTTCCGATTCACCCGGGGTAAGAAATGTCAATGTTCTTGAACCTGTACCGAAACTTACTCCAATAGCCAAAGCTATTTTATCTGTTACATAATACTGTAAGCCGATACCATACGTAGGGGTAACTTTTAAAGAGGTTGAATCAAAACTACCGTTTGTATTGAAATTAGGGCTCGTGTAAGAACCTGAATATGCTCCTTTTAAATCACTGCTAACAAAAGGAGAATATACAAAGATGATGTTTCTTGAACCCTGATGGATCTCTGGTTTTGTGCCATCCCAATTCTTATTGTCTTGAGCAAAAGAGAAACCGGTGGCGAGCACTACTAACAGTAAAGCTGTAATAAGTTGTTTCATTACTGTAACCTTTCATTTAATTTAAAAATATTTATTAAGGGGAACTACTGTTATATTAAATTGAACGATGGTTCAAATTAATTATAAATAGCACAGGATTCAAGTGGAAGATAAAGGTCTGACGAACGCTATATCGTGATATCGCTTATCTCAAAACGGTATAAACGGAAAAATGCCTCTAAGGGGTTACCTTTGATTAATCAGTTTACTGAAACGTTCGTAAAACAATTACATAAATATTGAATTTATTTTGGGATTGGAGGAGATTATATTCTTGACAGAATATCACTTCACGGCAAAAGAACAATAGCACTGAAAGACTTTGCAGTAAACTTTATAGAGAGGCAGAAAGAAATGTATCTCGTCTATTATAATTCAAAACTTAAAGTGATTGATTCTGCTTTGACGAAAGAAACTAATTCCAGAATACCGCTTTACAAAATGCCCTTAGCAGACACACTGAACATAAAGGAAATAGAGACGATGCACTATATAAAGAACAAAGTAGAATCTTCAACGATAGTTCTTCTTTCAGTGATTGGAATTCCACTGGCAATTTTCATTGGTGCACTGATAGACAGAGGAAAGTTTTAAATTCTAAATTCTGAAAACACAAAAGCCGTACGCTGCAAAGTGCACGGCTATTATTAATCTTAACCGTTGAATGCTTCTTCCAGTTTTGCGATATCTAATTTCTTCATCTTTGTGAACACTTCGTGTATAATCTGCCTGATGTTTTAAAGCAATTAGATATGTATGAAAAAGACAGGGGTGAACGTAAGTAATTTATATAACAACAAATTACCACAAAAACCAACGAATAAAAGAAGTATTTTTATACAAGATAATCAAAATAGTACTTGATTATATTTGAATATTTATATAATTTTCAATAGAAGTTTTTTCCCTGCTTTGAAGTTAAAGCGGTTTTTAAAAATCATAAACATTGAATGATTATGAAAACTAAAATCTTTCTTGCGGTGCTAACACTGCTCTGCGTAAGCAGTTTTATCTTCGCACAAAATACCGACGGCTACAAGAATTACGCGCAGAACAGGTACAGCGTGAAGCTGAACGGAGATGCTTTAGGCGGCGAGAAGATTGTTAATTATTTTAATCCGAAAGATTTCAATGTTGTGAAACCCGGTGCTCTGCAGGAACCTTCATCCACCCCCCCTCCTGTAGTAGTTATCACGGATATTGGCGGGAGAACTATTTACGATTTAGTTTCAAACGGAAGTGCTGTTACAATCTGGCAGGACCCGAATACTCCAGGCAACATTCACGCTGTCTTCACCAGCTCGCCTTTTAACGATACACTTTTTGCTATCAGAATGTCCAAGTATTATTTCTCGTCTGATAAAGGTGCAACGTGGTGTTTCATTGCAGATGTGCCATCCGTTAAAAGCGGATTCCCTACTATTACGGGAATGAGTGACGGCTCTGCACTGATAGCAAATCATAATCAGGATGGCGGCGGTTTGCAAAGAACACAGGTTTACAAAGATGCTGCCGCAGGGCTTGGTTCGTTCACGCGGCTTAACCCGCCGAACGGAAATGGATATTTATGGCCGAGAGTGATTACAACAACAAATCTTTCTTTGGCAAATAAGTTTTTAGTTGTTGCCTCTGCCGACACAACAAAGTACAACGTTTGCACAAACCTTGATGCCACTCCCGGTTACTGGCTCGGCTGGCAGTCTATTCCAAACGCAGAACAAAGCGAGGCGTATGCACTCGCACGCGGAACTGACGGAAGGCTCGGCATTGCATACCTTAACGATAATAATTTCTATCCTGCAAACTACGGCGATGTTTATTTTATAGAATCAACGAACAACGGAACGTCATTCAGTTCGCCGCTGAAAATATTCGACGCAAACTTTTCAACCGATTCACTCGCAGGTTTCAGAGGAATAAGTATGGTTTATGCAAACAACACACCCTGCGTTGCTTTTGAAACAGTGAAGCAGGCAACGGACTTTTCTTACTTCCCGGGTGCACCTTCAAAAATCAGATACTGGTCATCAACTCTTCCGGGCACAGACCCGAACAGAAGCATTGTTGTAGTTGATTCGAATACAGTAGGTTTTCATCCCTACATCGGTGTTAATGATGTGATGGCACCTATTTGCAGACCAGTGATAGGTGTGAGTTCAAACGGCTATACAATATTTATTGTGTATATGGTAACATCGAATTTTGTTGGAGGTACATCTACTCCAACATCATTCAAAGACATATTTTATTCAGTATCACAAAGTTCAGGAATTTCATGGAATTGTAGCAGATTAAACCCAACGAGTCCACGCCGTGACTGGTCATATCCAAGTATTTCGCCTTATAATGACAGGAACGGAATTGACTATTACGCAAATATACTTGCACTCGTTGATAATGTACCGGGTACATACGTGAACGGTCACGAAAACGGACAGTCTCAAGCGGAATGGTTTAGTTTAAGGGCAAAGTATACATTTTATATTGAAGGCATAAATCCAATTTCAACAGAAGTTCCGCTAACGACAAAGTTGTTCGACAACTATCCGAATCCGTTTAATCCAACTACGAGGATAAAGTTCGACCTTGCAAAAAGTTCGGACATAAATCTGTGCGTCTATGATTTAACGGGAAGAGAAGTGAACAGGATTGCAAACGGCTTCACAAAAGCAGGAACGTACACAACCGACTTCGACGGAAGCAATCTGCCGAGCGGAGTTTATTTCTGCAAGCTGACAACGCAGTATTCATCACAGACAATAAAACTAATGCTTATTAAATAGAGATGACAAAAAGAATCATTGCATACATATCCTTGTTCGCATTCCTGATGAACATCAGTGCCTGCACTACGACGGAGACCTTTTCCGATACTCCAGAAAAGATATTCAGCGGAAAATCTGAAATAGATTTAAAAGGAGATTACACTCTTGACAGCATATCGCTTCGCAACAAAAGAACAATCCCGTTGAAAGGTTATATGGCAAACTATATAGAGAGGCAAAAAGAAAAGTATCTTATCTATTATTATCCAAAGGGTACACAAATCGATTCTGCTTTGATGAAAGAAACTGATTCCAAAATACCGCTTTACAAAAAGCCCGTGGCAGACACACTGAACTTTAACGCAATCGATTCGATGTACTTCTCGGGAAAAAAGACTGATGTGTCTTATGCAGTGTTAGGTATTGTGATAGGAGCCCCTGTTGCGCTGTTCTTTCTATTTTGGAGTTGGGGAGTTAGTATGAAGCATAAATAAGAAATTGATTACATAAATTTTAAAATAAAGGAATAACAAATGAAAAGATTGGCTTTAGGTATTTTAGTTCTGTTCGTTATCTCGTTTTCAAATGCATACACGCAGGGTGTGTACGTAAAGCTCGGCGGTGGTTACGGACTTGGTCTGGCAACGCAATATATGTATAATGCAGGTACTTCACCAGCATTCGATTACAAATACGGTTCGTTCGGCGAAGGAATAAATTTTCAGGCAGGCTTTGGTTACAACATCACACCAAACATCGCACTCGAATTAGCAGGTTCATACACACTGGGCAAAAAGTTTGAACACACTTCAAGCTCGGGAGGTGTTAACTACAAGGAATATGCAAACTCAATTTTCATAATGCCATCGGCAATCGTAAAAGCACCGATGAAAGACATTACACCTTATGCAAGGTTTGGAATGGTGCTGGGAATCCCTACAAAATATTATGAATCAGCACCAACCCCGGGAGTCTTAACAATAGGCGGAACTATTAAGTATAAGGAATCAGGCGGACTGGCAATGGGAATTCAGGGTGCTTGCGGAGTTGATTTCAAAGTAGCAAAAAAGCTTGGAATCTTTGCAGAGATATTCGGCATCGGAATGAACTATGGTCCAAGCACACTGGAAAACACAGAGAACTATGCTGCAATTCAGCCAACAGTAACCTACAGCGAATCGGGTTCAGGAATCAACACAGCTCCAACCCCACGATACTCATTCAGCAGTTTCGGAATGAACGTCGGACTGACATTCACATTCGGAAAGTAAGACATCAATAAATATCGGAAAGCAAAAGGCTGCTTGTACGCAGCCTTTTTTAATTGTTTGAATTGATTTGGGAAAGTAATTTAACTAAATTAAAAATCTTATAAACGTAAACATACGAAAACAAATGAACAGAATCATCATAGCGTTACTTTTAGGCTTCACGTTTTTAGGCACAGGAAGTTTATTTTCACAGGAAGACCCGAAAGAACTGTTTGAAAAATCGTGGACGACGACGAACGATGCAGAAAAGATATCGCTCAGGGAAAAGATTATGGAAGTTGCGCCCGATACTGAATACGGAATGTTCTGCAAGGGATGGTTTCTGGTTCAGAAGGAAGACTACAAGTCATCGCTGGAATATTTCGGCAAGGCAATCACGATAAACGATAAGTTCTGGCAGGCGTATCACACAAGGGCCAATGTTTACGGAATGCTGAGGGAAACGGAAAAGGCAATTGCAGACTTAACGAGTGCAATAGCAGTAAATCCAGACTTCGCCGACTCCTACTTTGTAAGAGGCGCCACCTATTATTCCACAGGCGAAAAGAAAAAAGGCTGCGACGACCTTTCGAAGGCAGCATCGCTTGGGAATTCAAACGCAAAAGACCTTATGGAAAAGTATTGCAAATAAAGTTTGCTATATTCCCGCCAATAAATGTTTCTTAAGAATTGTATTTTTCACTTAACGCATAATATGTACATTAATCGACAGCACATTTAAATATCGTTGTCGTTAGTCTCTTAATATTATCGCTTATCGCCTTGTTTAATCACTTAGGATATTAATTGTATTAATTAAGCATGAAAATTAATAATTTACACTTTCTCAATTATTGATTTTATCGGTATGGCAAGAAAAGCAGTAATAATAATAAACAAAGAATCAATCATACAAAAATTTGATTTGAATGCAGAAAAGATATTCGGTTTTAAGTCAGAAGAGGCTATAGGAAAACCTATAGACATATTATTACCCAAAAGCACACGTGAAATTCATCAAACCCTCATAACCGACTACTCGAAAAGGAAACCTGTTGAAAGAACTATGAATGACGGCAGAGAATTAATGGGAGTTACAAAAGACGGAAAGAAAATACCACTTGAGATAGAAATTTCGCCAATAAAAGATAATAATAATAATACATATTTCTCAGCAAGCATAGTTGATATATCAATCAAAGTTAAAAAAGCAATTACAGAGAGAGAAAAGAAAATAAACCACCAAGTACTTTCAGACAAGATAAGTAAACTTGAAGCACAAGCTAAGGAAGAAAAGATAATACAAAAGGATTTGTGTACACAACTTCATAATGTAGAGACGGAGTCCAAGTTATTTTTCAAAACTTATCCCGACCTTGTGTTCATAATGAATAAAGCGGGTGATATTTTAGAGTTTAAAGGCGGACCTGAAGCAGATTTGTTTTTAAGTCCGATTTATTTTATAGGCAAGAACATAAAGGATTTTTTCCCAAAAGAAGTATACAGCCATTACTTCACAGCAATAAAGAAGTTTAATAAGAATACACATGCCTCAACAATAAATTATTCATTGAATAAGGACGGTAAAACTTTACACTACGAAGGCAATATAAATTCAATAGGCGACGACCGAGTCTTATTCATAGCCAGGAATATTACTGACAGTGTAGAGTCTAAGAGTTTACTGGAAAATAAGGACATACTTTTAAGTGCCATAGCCAAGGCAACGAATGTACTTTTAACCATAGATGATTTAAGCATTTCAGTAAACAAATCATTGAGGATACTTGGGGAAGCAGTAGATGTAGACAGAGTTTACATCTTTGAAAACCATAAAGATGCGGACGGCAGACTTCTGACGAGCCAGATAAACGAATGGTGCAAAGACCCGAAGGAATCTCAGATAGACAATCCCGACCTTCAGAATTTTGATTACAAGTATATACCGAGATGGAAATCCCTGATGATTAACGGCAAAGCAGTTAACGGACTGGTCAAGACATTTTCGGAAATGGAGCGGGAAATGCTTGAACCGCAGGGTATAAAGTCACTGCTTGCGATTCCTATATACGTAGAGTATATATTCTGGGGATTCATCGGGTTTGATGACATAACCAAAGAAAGAATATGGAGCGAAACCGAAGTAGAGATACTAAGGTCGATGGCAAATATATTTGCGCTTTACATTGAACAGAAACGAACACAGGAAAATTACGTTAATAAAGCAAAAGAACTATGGATACTGAACCAGATAATTGCATCTGCCAATAAATCTAATGACCTTAGCGAAATATTTAAGAATGTTATTGATGATACTTTAAAATTACTGAATTTCGACGGCGGCGGAATATATATAGTTGATAAAAACGCACAAACTGCCAAACTTGTTTATCAGACAGGACTATCGAAGGAATTCGAAAAAAGCATAAATACGATCGACATTAACACAGAACCATACAACAAAGTAATAGTTGAAGGTTCGCCGATATTTTCAGAGAATTATCAGGATATCAATCCTAAAATATCAAAGAAACATAGTGTACTATCTTTTGCAAGCATACCTGTTTTAGCCGAAGATACAGTTATTGGTGTAATAAATGTTAAGAGTAACAAGCAAAACAAGATATCAGATTTGCAGAAAGAAATTCTGCGTTCGGTTGCAGATGAATTATCGGGTGCAATACAAAGAAGAAGATTACTTGACAATCTAATACAGAATGAACTGAACCTGCATTCATTTTTTGATACGATAGATGATATGCTGTTCGTATTGAACATTGATGGAAATATCATCAAAGTTAACAAATCAGTAGAAGATTATCTGGAATGCACCGAAAAAGAACTAATCGGTCAGAATGTATTAATGGTTCATATCCCTGAGGGAAGAGCACAGGCACAGGAAACAGTTGGGAAAATGCTTGCGGGCACGGAAACATACTGCGATGTTCCTTTAATTTCGAAATTAGGTAAAATAATTAAAGTAGAGACCAAAGTAAAACTCGGTAAATGGAACAATGAAGATGTAATATTTGGAATAAGCCGTAATATATCACAGAGATTAAAGATGGAAGAGGAATTGCGCAAGAGTGAAGGACTCTGGAAGTATGCGCTTGAAGGTAATGGAGACGGTTTATGGGACTGGAATATACAGACAAACGAAGTATTCTTATCGAAACGCTGGAAACAGATGATAGGATATGAAGATAATGAAATTGAAAATAATATTGATTCCTGGAAATCGAGAGTTCATCCAGATGATATAGACGTAGTGTTTGAAGATATAAATAAGCACCTGCAAGGTGAAACAGATTCATACGTAAATGAGCACAGATTAAGATGCAAAGATAATTCGTACAAATGGATTTTGGACAGAGGTATAATTATAGAAAGAGATAAAAATAATAAGCCTTTAAGGTTACTGGGTACACACGTGGATATAACTTCAAGAAAGCAAATGGAGGAAACTATAAGAGAAAGCGAGCTCAGGAACCGTGCAATACTGGACTTAATACCCGATATGCTTTTCCTGATGACTAAAGATGGTGACTATCTGCACTATCATTCACCAAGTACCGAAAAACTTCTTGTTAAACCTGAAGATTTTCTTGGAAAGAATATTAGTGAGATTCTTCCGCCTGAATTAGCCAATAAATTTCTGGAATTGTTTGAAGTATCAGCAAGTACAGGTCAGATGACAATTCACGAATATTTCCTCGATATCCCTGATTCAAAAGAAAGAAGTTATTTTGAGGCAAGAATAATAACATATGGAGACGAGAACAGGGTTCTTACAATAATCCGTGACATAACGAAAAGGAAAAACTACGAGGAGAAGATAGAGGAAAGCGAGAAGAAGTACCGTTACCTTGCAGAGAATTCACAGGACATTATCTGTCTTCATAAACTTGACGGTACATACGAATTTATAAGCCCGTCTGTAAAAACAGTGTTGGGATACGACGATTTTGAACTGATAGGAAAAACTCCTTTTGAAGCGATGGTTGATGAAGATGCATTAAAATATTCAAAACTTTTAAACGACAAGATATTTGATAACCAACCTACATTTGTGTTTGAATCGAAAAGAAGAAGAAAAGACGGGAATTATGTCTGGCTGGAAACAGTTCTTTCACCGATAAAAAACGAGAACAATAAAATGTTCAGGATATTATCTGCTTCAAGAGATATAACATTAAGGAAAAAAACAGAAGAAGATATAAAGTTTACTCTGGAAAAGGAGAAGAAACTAAATGAACTTAAATCCAATTTTATCAGCACGACTTCTCACGAATTCAGGACACCACTTTCGGCAATATTATCTTCAACGGAACTGCTGGAATTTTACAGTTCGATGTGGGCAGAAGAGAAGAAGAAAGACCATTTCCAGAAGATTAAAACTTCAATAAACAACATGACATTAATGTTAAATGATATACTTTCATTTAATAAAGCTGAATCCAGCAGTATTAATTTTGTAAGAACAGAAACAAACATTGATGATTTGTGTGCTGATATAATCAAAGATTTCAGATCCCGTATAACTTCAAAGTATAAAGTTGAATATGAGTTTAAAGCAGACGATAAATTATTCTCTGTAGATTCCAGATTATTGAAACAAGCGCTTGATAATTTATTAAACAATGCAGCAAAATATTCTTCGGAAGGAAGTAAGATTAAACTTATAGTGAGTAATAAGCCGAAAACAATTTCATTTGAGATTTTCGACGAAGGGATTGGTATTCAGGAATCTGACAAAGACAAACTTTTTGAAGCATTTTACAGGGGCAAGAATGCACTTTTAATTTCCGGAACCGGAATCGGGCTGCCCTTAGTAAAAAGAATAGCTGAATTGCACGAAGGGACTGTAACTTTTGAAGATAATAAACCAAAAGGTACAATCTTTAAATTAGAATTAAATAAATAATGTATAAAAATGAAGAAAAGAATCCTTATTATTGAAGACGATTTAAACGTCCGTGAGAATGTAAGGGAAATACTTCTTGCAGAGAATTTTGAAGTCATATCAGCAGAGAACGGCAGGGATGGATATAAAAAAGCTGTCGAGATACTGCCTGACTTAATTCTCTGTGACCTGCTAATGCCAGAGATGAATGGATATGAGGTTATTCATTTCATAAAGGAGAATCCTGTAACCAGAGATATTCCATTTATCTTTTTAACAGCGAAGGTTGACCTGGCAGACATACGAAAAGGAATGGAAACTGGAGCGGATGATTACATAACAAAACCGTTTACAGTGAAAAGTCTGTTAAAGGCAATACAGATAAGGCTTGAGAAATACGATATTTCAAAGAAAAAGATACACGATTTAACACTGAATCTTGAGATGTCATTGCCTCACGAACTAAGGACGCCATTATTCGGGATTCTTGGGTTTTCAAAACTTCTTGCGGATAATGTCGATTCATATTCAAAAAAAGAGGTGAAGGAATTTGCAGAAAACATATTTACTTCAGGTAAAAGACTTCACAGGTTGATTGAAAATTTTCTTTATCTTGCAAGGCTTGAATTGATTTCTATGAATTCTGCGGAATTAAAAAATCTTGAGAATGAGCAAATCAGTAAAGCAGGGGCAATAATAACACAGTCGGCTATTGAAGCAGCAAAATCCAAAGACAGAATTGATGACTTAAAAATCAATATTGAAGATTATGAATACAGGATTAATCTTGAGGGATTCATGAAAATATTTGATGAGCTTATAGACAATGCTTTTAAATTTTCAAAGAAAGGAAATGAAGTAAATATATCATCAAGGTCTAACGGGAAATACAATATTATATCTGTTTCCAACAAAGGCATAGTTATGACAGAGGAGCAAATAGCCAATATAAGGCCTCATATGCAGTTCGAAAGGAAAATACGCGAGCAGCAGGGTTCAGGGCTTGGACTATCAATAGCCAAAAAAATAGTTGACATTTATAAAGGAAAGCTGAATATTTCCGTAAACGGGGATATAATAACTTTTGAAGTTTATTTATTAAAACCTTAAATTATATAGAATGAAATCAATATTAGTAATAGAAGACGATGATGTTTTAAGAGAGAACATTAGTTTAATACTTGAAAGCGAAGGATACAGCGTAACTAAATGTTTAGACGGAGAAACAGGAATTAAAGAAATTGAAAAAACGAAATATGACTTAGTTCTTTGCGATATTATGATGCCGCAAATGGACGGATATGATGTATTAAAAAGTATAAAATATTTGAAATCACCGCCTGCCTTTGTGTTCCTGACTGCAAAAACCGAGAGACAGGACTGGCGTAAGGGTATGGAATTAGGAGCAGACGATTTCATTACAAAACCATTTACAAGACAGGAAGTACTGAATGCAATAGAAGTACAGTTATCAAAAAGAGAAGCAATACTCAAGAAATTTAACATGGAAAAGGAAATGTTAAATTTACTAAAGAATAAGATTACAGTTGATGACAAGATTGCAAGTGATTTAAAATACGAGGGGAATATTTTTCTATCTGACAGTAATAAATCAGACTTTATAAAGATAAGCAGTATACTGTATCTGTCAGCGGCAAAAGACTACACAAAAATATTCACAATAGAGAAGAAAACATTTATAGTAAGAAAACCAATGAAAGTATGGGAAAGCAAACTTCCTAAAGATCACTTTTTAAGGATTCACCGTTCAACGATAATTAACACTGAGTACATTGATAAAGTAGAAAAATGGTTTAATTATTCTCATAAGTTATACCTGAAAGACATTAAAGATTTCTTTATAATCAGCCAAAGGTACAGCAGAAAATTCAAAAAGCAAATAACAAAGATGTAATACCGGGGACTCAAATAAAAAATGCTGAATGTATTCAGCATTTCAGAGGACTATTTAATATTTGAATTTTTATGAATAGGTTTAAACAATTAAAAGTATCGATGGTGTGGAATTTCACAGGAAGGATACATATTAAAAACCATTATGGTTATAGCATTCAGGTTTTGATTAATTAACTTTGTCATGGATTTTGTATATAACTCCGACAAGTACTATCAAATACAGCATTAGAGAAAATATTACTGCAATCATTATCCCTCTTTTATCACGGCTAACAAAGTGACAACTGTTATAGTCATTACAGTCACAGCATACGTCCTTATCTCCTTCATTACATTCAAGGACACAAATACCATTCTTAAGTAAAACAGATTTCTTCATAATTTAAACGATTAAAGATTAAAAGACTGAAAGATGGTTCTCCATATTAATAAAATAATGCATAATTCATCACGTTAAAATCAAATCCCTCAGCCCAAATGAAAAAGCTTTATTAAATTATTAATAATATTTTTGACATGATATAATTAATATGCAGACGATGATTATGTATTATGAATGAAGAATAATCAGTATGACTGGAGAATAGACCATTTAAGGTAATTTGCAGGTATAAATAAAAAGCGCGGAACACTTTTAAGGTTCCGCGCTTTGGGAAATGAATGATATTACGACAATCTATATTTGAAGTCTAATTTATTGCTCTTAACTGTGATTTCTTCTGTATCTTTGGATTATCAAAACCTTTATTTTCAACTTCTTTGAATATTATGAACCCGATAAATGAGACCAACAATACTAAGAAAATCACTGTGTAAATTTTGATACCTGTTTTGCTTTCGTCATCGTACATAATTTAATCCTCCTTTACTAATTATTTTACAAGGGTCATCTTCTTTGTTATGATGTCGTTACCCGTTGTAAGTTTATAAAAGTAAGTTCCACTGCTTAATCTGCTTGCGTTGAACTGTGCTGTATAGTATCCTGCTTTTTGGTTTTCATTTACAACCTGCTGAACTTCTTTACCCGAGATATCATAGATTGTGATGTTTACCTTGCTGTCTGCAGGGATTTCATAATCAATCTTAGTAGAAGGATTGAACGGGTTTGGATAGTTCTGTGATAATGTGAACTTTTTAGGTGCACTTATATCGATACTTGAGTTTAAGCTGAAGTATTCATAGTTACCGTTGAAGTCAACCTGTTTGATTCTGTATGAATATTTACCTGAGTTTAATTTTGAGTCTGTGTAAGTATAGTTTGATACGTTGTTTGTTGTTCCTTTACCATCAACGAATCCTACCTTTGTAAAATTATTACTGCCTGCTTCAGTTCTTTCTATATCAAAGCCTTTGTTATTTATTTCTGATGTTGTTGCCCAGTTTAATGTAACGTTGTTATTTTTCACAGATGATGTGAAAGAAGAAAGTGTTACAGGAAGCGGAGAATTCTGCGCGCCTACTGACCAAATTGAGTAATGAGTAGTTACTATTGAAATTTGTCTAACACTGCTGCCATTAACAATCGGGTTTACCATGTCACCAAGAACATCCCAGCTTAATCCATTATCAATACTAAAGTATACCTGAGCTTTGTTATTATCACCAAAACCTCTATTATTATCATAATCACTTAACCATTTGTATGTCATTTGTCTGCCCTGCGCAGGAGATACGGCAGCTTCAATATTCCATTTACAACTTATACTATTATTTGATATCGCGGTCGGTCCGGTTATTCTGGTCATTGTTACTGCACCTAAAGATTGTGTAGTTTGGCCAAAAGTTGCACCTAAAAATGTAAATTCATTTTGATCTATCACTCTTGACTGCATAACCGAATTTCCAATAATTCTACTGGCAGAAATCTCCGTTGGGTTTAAAGCGGTACTTGCAAAAATCATTGAGTTTGTTCCGGTATTTACTAAACCATTTGTTAAAATAAGTGAATTTGAAATCGACACATTTCCAGTAAGAGTAAGACCGCTTGCTCTGTTAAGTGTAAAATCATATAAAGTAAGTGCAGGAATACTTAAAATGCTACCTGTGCCACCAATAATTAAAGATGAATTAGTTGATGAACCAGAAACAGTTCCATTATTAGTAAATGAATTGCCATCAAAATTTATCGTCTTTCCATTAAAGTTTAATGTGCTACCAGATTCAACTGACAACGAAGAACCTATTGTAGTAGTACCCTGTAAAGATTTTATACTGTTTGAACTAATAATAACATTACTATATGATAATGCTGTTACATTTTGTGCTGATGTTGAATTATATTTAATTGTACTTCCAGTTGATATTGTAATCGTCGGACTGTTACTTGTACTGAAAGTTGTAGATGTACTTCCGGAAAGACCATCTACGTCGGATGTAATCAGAGTTCCATTAATTGTAAAGGTTCTGCCTGAAGTGTTTGCAGAAATTTGTTTATCGTTTGCGTTCAGAGTGCCAGCAGATGCAACCGTTAATGTACGTATACTTAAATTATGATTTAAGGTAAGGGTACCATTTATAGTCATGCTTGAACCCGAGCCAGAAATGCTCCAATCATTTGTTGTTGTCATTGTATGACCAGACTGAATTATAAAGACATCTCCTGATGTAAAATTTGAAGGAGAACTACCTGAGGTTCCACTTGTAGTAGTTCTCCAGCTTGCCGTTAAATTAGGATTAGATTGTCCAGATCTTGAATAATAAGTAGTTGCGAATAAATTTGATACACTTAATAAAGTGATCATTAAAATAGCAAAAGACATTACCTTTACTAAGTTCGTGTTTGATTTTCTGTTTTTGTTTAAGTTTAACATTTTCATTTCCTATTATTTATATTTTTAAATTTTTGTCGTTACCTTATGTTATTCAATTACTGTGCCAGGATTCTGATAGACCCAACTTTTTCATCTATCGTTCGTCGCATACCTGCGTAGTGAGTGTATTAGCAACGAAGTATCCATACTTCTTTTTACATATACCGCAGAAGAGATGCAAAGTATTTTGAATTAAGTAAACTTTGTTTGTAGTACGATTATTAGAGAGAATATCAATGGTAATATATTGATATATATCAACTTAATTGAATTATGTACCCAACATAATGCAATTAAGAATAAATACAGACCAAAATATTGTTTCGGAGATGAAAAATATACCATTGGTACTATCTTTCATCATATTTATTTAAGTACCCTTTACTTAATATAACCTCTATTTTGAAACTCTAACTTACTTTATGACCCTGACCTGTGATGTTTTTTTGGAATTAGAAATTCCGACACCACTATCTTCTAGACCCTTTGTTACTAAAAAACCGATAAATCCAGTCAGGATAATCAGGAAAAGAATTGTATAAACTTTTATTCCTGTATTGCTTTCGTTATCGTAGATAGTTTATTTAGTTTTATATTCAGAACCGAAAAATCAGAAAATTGATTTTAAAAAACACTCTATTTGAGATATTTTCGGAGATGGATAACATACAAGAAAAATAGCTGCGATTAGCGACGATAAAAATCAGATGAAGCCGGTGACCTGATTTTACAGAAACCTGAAATAGTATAAAGTGAGATGAGAAATTCAACAACAAGAAACAAGTATGCAATACAGTTTTCTGAAGAGCAATTCCAAAGGAATTGTAATGCAGGATATTCAGTTATGGAATTAAATGACGTATAAAAAATGGGTATCTATTATTTGGCTTATTGTTAGTTAATATTGATTATTTATCATTTGCAGATTAATTGTATTTTGTTTAGCAGAGAATTATTACGTTGTTTCAGGGTTGGGAAAATCCTTCAAAGAGTAAAATAATTTAATAATAAATTAATATTGAAGCGATGAGAAGACAGGAAGTATTTTCAGCAGTTAGTAATACATCAAAGTCGTTACCTGTAGTAATAGTTTCGGCAGTTTTATTGATATATCTGTTTATATTACTTTATTATAAGCCGTAGAATAGTAAATCACATCTCATATACATCGAATTAAGTTATTCATAATATAATTTCGTTCGTACCAGAAATAAACTCACACAATAAACAAGAAGTACCAGAAGGCAAGTGTCAGGAAAGAAAGTGGTATACCGATACCAACCATAAGGTTTGCAAGTTTTGGGTTCAGGTTATAAGATACTGCCATTACAGAGCCCATAACCATTGGCGGCATTGCAGATTCTATTAAACTAACATCTACTGCCAATCCTTTACCTTTTGCTACAATAAAGTATAACAGATAAATAAGAGCAGGAGCGAGCAGCAATTTGAAAGTAAGACCGTAGAACATTTCTTTAAACGGTATTTCCTTTAGTGATATCTTTAACTGCAAACCGACTGATATTAATGCCAGTATTACTATTAAACTGCCAAGACGTTCAAGAATACTCTTTGTGGTTTCGGAATGTTCATAGCCGAAATACTTTAAAACGATTGCAATTACGAATGCAATGAACGGAGGATATATAATAATATCTTTAACAATTTTTGATACTTTAAACTCTTTTGAAGCAAAGACAGAAGAAACGATTACTCCGGCAGTAGCAAGGACAACGAAGCTGCCTGCCTGATCGATTACAACCCCAACTTTAAGACCTTCTTCACCAAACATTGTCATAAGTATAGGAAAGCCGACGAAAGAGGAATTGCACAGACCTGCGGTCATAATCAAAGCACCTACAGTTGCTTTGTCCCAATGAAATATTTTCCCAAGTATTATGAAAACTATTATTGCGAAACCAAAAACAATCCACATAGAAGCAATCGGGAATACAATCTGTGAATCGATTTTAATCTGAGGGATATAGAGCAAAGCAAGAGCGGGTAATGACAGATTTATAATAATAGAATTAAATGCTTTATAAGCATCTTTAGGAAAAGATTTCACTCTTTGCAGGAGTATGCCGGTAAAGAAACATATAATAATCAGTACAATATTTGCCATAGAACAAATTAACAACATTGGTTTTGAAAAGAAATGAAGAATTAAATAATTCAAATCTTTTTAAACAAAAAAGGCTGTACAGAAGTACAGCCTTTAGAAAAAACATACGTAAATTAATTTTACAGGAATATTCCTAACCCTAATACTATGCTGACATTGTTATAACCACTCCTTGAACTTGCACCGCTTTTATTTAAAGTTCTCTGTGCGTAATTTATTCCTATCTTTGCTAATCCATTTCCTACAACATTTAACTTAACCCCGCCTTCAATACCCCAGGCAAGTCCGCTCGCATCACTGCTTCCCGAACCGTACGAGATACCAGTATAGCCAATCTGCCCTTGTACATAAGGATAACTGATACTATTAGTTTTAAAATTATAAGCAGGTGTAAAGTACAAAGAATAATCAGAACTGCTGCTTCCGCCATAACTGTAAGAAGTAAAATCAACCATTAATCCCATTTCATAACCATCGACAACAAAATATCCGACCGAAGGTGCAAGTCTGAAAACAGAAGTAGATTTACCTGTTTCTCCGCTGCTTACAGGTGTCATACTTGTAAAACTGATAGTACCGCCAAGTTCCCATTGTTTCTCTTTTGCAAATTTATTGTTTTGGGAGAATGATGAGGTAGAGATTAGAACTAATGCCGCAAAAATAAACAGTAAAACCTTTTTCATAATGATTCCTTTCATTTATTTTATTAGTATTCATAAAATATAACATTTATAGATAATATTCTCCTCAAAAATCTATATTTAAATGAGTGGCTTCGCAGGTCATTTATTAACAGAATTGAAATTATTTAGTATAATAATGCGTTTAAGTAAACCAAGAAGGAGATTTTAAAATGAAATCAATCAAATTATTTTTAGCAGCTTTATTAGTAACAATAATATCAACGGGAGTTTTTGCAAAAGACCCCGGCGATACAGTAAACGATTTTACCGTAAAGAACTTTGACGGTAAAGAGTATAAATTAAGTTCTGCATTGGAAAACGGATATGTGGTTGTTATGTTCTGGTCAGCAGAATGTCCTTATGTTCAGCCTTTTAACGACAGGATTAACGATTACGTGAATGCATATAAGGACAAAGGAATTACTTTCTGGGCAATTAACTCAAACGTTACTGAAAGCACAGAAAAAGTGAGGGAACATTACCTGGAACAAAAATATGTATTTCCGGTATTAAAAGACGAGAACAGTGTTGTTGCTGACTTATTCGAAGCCACAAGGACACCGGAAGTTTTTGTGTTGAACAAAGACAGGAAAATAATGTATCACGGAAGAATTGACGACAACAGTTATGCGGAGAAAGTAACGTCTCACGATTTAAAGAATGCACTTGACGAATTATTAGCAGGGAAAGAAATAACGAACAAAACAACAAAGTCTTTCGGCTGTACGATTAAAAGAAATTAAACCAAATATAATATGAGAAAATTATTAGTATTAGTTCTATTGATGATTGCTTTCAGCAATCTGTATTCACAGGAAATTAAAGCAGTAAAGAATGTAGATGATTTAAAAGAAATACAGACATCTACAAAGGGGAAAATTGTGCTGTACAATTTCTGGGCAACCTGGTGCAAACCTTGCGTTGTAGAATTTCCGGAGCTTGTAAAGTTATACAAGAATTACAAAGACAGTAATTTCGTATTAGTATTCGTATCAATGGATATGCCAGAGGATATGAAAGAAAAAGTAAAACCATTTTTAGAGAAACACGGAGTTGATTTTGTAACCTACTATAATGATTTTAAGAATCCAGAAGCAATAATAGAATTCTACGATAAAAACTGGGAAGGCGCAATTCCATCAACTTACATCTATGATAAAGAAGGCAAACTGTCGACAAAATTTGTCGGAAACAGGGATTATGAATTTTTCAAGAAAGAAATCTCCAAGTTATTGAACTAAAATAAGATTTATGTGTTTATACATATAAATCAAAAATAATAAAAGGAGAAACAACACAATGAAAATGAGACACTTACTAATAGCAATTGCTTTAATTGCATTTGGAGTTTTCTTTTATCAAAACATAATGGCATACTCATCTGGTATTACGGGTGTTACACAGAAACCCGGCGCTACTCCAGGATGTACTTGTCACGGCAATAACCAAACAACATCTGTATTTGTTGGAATCACAGGACCTTCTTCAATGAGAGCAGGAGACACAGCGACCTTCATTCTGAAGATAAAAGGAGGACCATTATCTGCAGCAGGGACCAATATCGCATCGAGTGGAGGCAGTTTGATATTATCGGCTTCTGAAACATTTCTGCAGAGATTGCCCGAAGGCGGAGATTTTGAACTTACACACACATCGCCAAAGGCACCAAGTCCTGATACAGTAAAATTCACTTTCAGGTATATAGCACCAAACGCTCCGAATACGAGCGTTACACTGTACGCTAATGGAAACTCAGTTAATCTAAGCGGAAGTACTTCAGGAGACAACTGGAATTTTGCAACCAATAAAACTATATCCATTACATCGACTTCTATTCAGAATATAAATGAAGTGGCGGGTAAATATTCTTTAAGCCAGAATTTTCCGAACCCGTTTAATCCGACAACAAACATTAAGTACGGATTAACTAAATCAGGGTTTGTTTCGCTGAAAGTATATAACTTAGTCGGCAGAGAAGTGGCAACACTCGTAAATCAGAACCAGAATGCCGGCACTTATGTAGTTGATTTTAAAGCAAGCGATTATGCTTTGACCAGCGGTATTTACTTCTACAAAATATCATCAGGTGATTTTTCGGAAGTAAGAAAAATGATACTTACAAAATAAGGTAACAAGTTTAACCGAATAGCAAAACTCCGCAGGAAGAACAAATTCTGCGGAGTTTTGCATTTCACCTAATCCCATAAAACAAAACCCGAAGAATCAAGCATTTAAGGCTTAAATTAGATACTAATAGTAATGCGTCTATGATG
>JBMOHR010000028.1:0-22361 GCA_049317745.1 Ignavibacteria bacterium | reverse complement strand
AAGTAGTAATCAACTTAATAAATAAGAAGAATTAAAGATATATGACTTACAAAATCGAAGCTTTAAGTTGTCCGAATTGCGGGGCACCATTAGATATAAGATCAAACGAAGAATTTACGTTCTGCCAGTACTGCGATTCAAGTATTCGCATCAGCAAGAATGAAGGGACGGGAGTGCAAAGTGCTGTCCATACTGAAATACCAAAAGAGGTAATTGAGGAAGTAAAAAAATTATTGTCTTCAGGTGACAAAGCAAAGGCTGCCGAACTATATATGAAGGCTGCTAACGTGAGCGAAGAAGAGGCATTGAAGCAAATAGAAATATTTTTAACTTCCATCACAAACAAAATCGCATTGAGACGCCCGTTAAGTCTTAAAGGTATAATCATCTCAACATTGTTCTTTCTGGTATTGATAACTTCTGCATATGCACTTGCATCAGGAATTGTGAGTTCAGGATTTGTAAAAATTCTCTGCTGGGTTGTACTGAGTTTTATGTTATTAAATTTGTTGTCACTGACCCAGTCAATTATTATCACAATAAAGTATGCCTCTAAAAAATGGCACGACGCAAGAATACTGAAATTCTTTCTTATCAGTAAAAAGAAGAAACTCTCTTTCTTCAAAGTGCTACTTGAAGTTACCGAACCAAACGGCAGCAGCTTCCGGACAGAAACCAAGGTAATGATAAAGACTGCCGATACTGCAAAGATGCAGGAAGGAAAAGTTATTCAAGTAAAATACTTCCCGGATGAGAAGAATAATGTTGTAGCTTCGATTGGTAATTTGCTGAAATAAGTTTAAAAACACATAACTACTTTACATAATATTCAGGCTTGATTCGGCCTTTGATACGTAAAATTTTAACACTTTCAGGCACGTTCAGGTATCATTCTCGTACATTTCTCGTTCTCCTTGCGCTCTAACTTGCTCCCAGATAGGTATATTCCTCGTATATTTCAGGTCGGACAGGTCAAATCAGCACAAAATCACATAAACCTCCGAATTCTAAAATAAGTTTGGTTAATTCATATTTGTGACAATTTTGTCAATAAAATTTGGGGGTATTTTTGAGACCAAGGAGTGGCCAAGGAGAGACCAAGGAGTGGCCAAGACTAATTATAGACAATATTGACATTTTGGTCACTAATTTTGAGTTGTGGCAATTACTTTTAGAAGAAATTTTGAGGGTTTTTACACCGGTGATTTCAAAAAAGTAATAATACTCAAACTAATAGAAATTTGGGGCACTGTATTACATTTAATCTCACAATGCAGTTTTGTATATTTTTCACTGTTTAAAAAATGGACGATACCAACACAACAAATATTATAACTAATCAGGATTCTCAGAAAACCAATGAGTACTGGGCAAAACTTTCGGAATACGAAGGACCTCTTGATATTCTTCTGCATTTTGTAAAAGAAGAAGAACTGAATATCTATGATATTCCTATTTCTAAAATAACAAAAGACTTTCTGGAGTTTCTGAATTATATGACACTGCTGGACATCGAGCTTGCAGGTGAATTTTTGCTGATGGCAGCAGAACTGATGAAGATTAAAGCACGTATGCTTATACCTCAAATCTATGAAGAAGAGGTAGAAGAAGAAGACCCGAGATACACATTAATCCGTAAACTCCTCGAATACAAAAGATTCAAGGATGCTGCTGCAGTACTGCTTGAACTTGAAGAAGATACAAGACAGCGTTATTACAGAATATATTTCAAAAAGGATGTTAAAGAAGTGGAATACGATGTACTGAACGATGCAGGGTTACAGAACCTGACTATCTTCAACCTGATTAAAGGTTACAAACGTGCAATTACAAACATAAGGCAGGAAATAATACATCCGATTGAGTTAATGAATACTACTCCCGAACTTCAGAAAGAATTCCTGCTTAACTTCTTTAAAACAAGGGTTTCCATAAACTACAAAGAACTTATCAGTACGATGGATGAAAAGATGATTGTGATTTGTACATTCCTTTCCATACTTCAGCTTGCACTGGAAGGATATCTGGGAATAATTTATGATGAAAAAGATTTAACAGAATTTTCTTTGATTAAATTAATTAACGAACAATTGAATTGAGTAACGCAGGAATAAAAAATATTGTAGAAGCATTAATCTTTGCTTCAGAAGAAGAAATCACAACCAAAGAAATCAAGGATTTACTCGACAGCTTTAAGATATCAGTTTCTCTGAAAGAAATAGATGCATCTATTGAAGAATTAAACGTTGATTACGAACAGAACAGCAACGCTTTTGAAATACTGAAAATAGCAGGCGGATATGTTTTTGCAACGAGAAAGAAGTTCTCACATTTTCTCGGAAAACTCAGCGCTGAAACACAGAGGAAAAAACTCTCCCAGTCTGCGATTGAGACACTCGCAATCATAGCTTACAAGCAGCCGATTACAAGGACTGAAATTGAATTCGTCCGCGGTGTTAATGTTGATTACATTGTAAATTCACTCCTTGAACGTGACCTTATAACAATTAAAGGTAGAGCAGACGGACCGGGAAGACCTATTCTGTATGGTACGACGGCAAGTTTCCTTAAAGTGCTGGGACTTAATGCACTCGAAGATTTACCGAAACTCAAAGAGATTAATGATATTCTCAAGAATGAAAAAATCGAAGGTATATCGGAAGCCGATATTGACCTCTTTAATTCCATGAGCATTCAGGCACAGGCAGAGTTAACAAACAATCCGAAGACAGATGACACAGGTGAATTGAAGTTCAATGAAGAAACAGAATCAGCAAACGAAGAGCAGTTAACAGAAGAAACAGATGTAAACCAGGAAGATACTGAGATTGAAGAAGAAGATAAAACAGAAGTAGCAGAGGCTGAAGAAACGCCTCTTGACACTATAGAAGATATAGATGTTTTTGAAGTGGAAGATACATCTGATAACAATTTAGAAGAAGACGGAGAAAAAGAAGATGGCAACAAAAAAGAGTAATAGCAAAACGAGCAATAATGATACCGGGACAACAAGGTTAAACAAATTCCTTGCAAACAATTCGGAATTTGCACGCAGAAAAATTGACGAAATGATTCAGCAGGGCAGAGTAACCGTTAATCACAAGTTGATTATTGAACCGGGAGTGCAGATAGACAACCTAAAAGATGAAGTAAGACTTGACGGCGAAAGAATCAGGGAAAAGACAAAGAAAACTTATATACTGCTTCACAAACCAATAGGCTTTATCACGACTACTGATGACGAAAAGAACCGGAAGACAGTTATGGATATTATAAAAACATCAGAGAAACTGTTCCCTATCGGCAGGCTCGACATCGATACAAGCGGTGTTTTACTCTTAACCAATGACGGAGACTTTGCAAATAAGTTAATGCATCCGAAGTTTAAAGTTGAGAAAACTTATATAGTAAGCCTTTCAAGACCTCTTGACGAAAAGATAAGATTAAAACTTGCGGGCGGAATAAAACTCGACGGCAAGAAAACTGCGCCAGCAAAGATTGAGTTCGTTAACAAAGATGTATTCGATACAGTTGCGATAACACTCACGGAAGGCAGAAACAGACAGGTCAGACGTATGTTCGAAAACTACGGATTCTTTGTCAGAAAACTTCACCGTTCATTATACGGTCATTTAACAGTTGACGGCTTAAACGCGGGCGAATACAGAAAATTAAGTATACTGGAAATAAACAAGTTTATAAATAAATAAACAATTTGAATACATTATGTCAGAACAAAACGAATTAGTTAAAAGAAGACTTGAAGAACTTGAAGAAATTAAGAAACTTGGTGTAAACCCTTATCCGCACAGGTATGATGTTACACATAAGGCAGATGATTTACTAAAGAACTTTACAGACCCTGCGGATGATGATGAGAAAGAATTAAGGAAGAATGATATAGTCTCTGTTGCGGGAAGAATTTCGGCAATAAGAAGAATGGGAAAGGCTACGTTCTGTCATATAAAAGACGACACAAACAGGATTCAGATATACGTTAAAAAAGATGAAGTCGGTGAAACAAGTTACGCAATATTAAAGATGCTCGACATCGGTGACATCATCGGAATAAAAGGATTTGTCTTCAGGACTAAAACAGGTGAAGTATCGATTCACAGTGTTTCGTTCGAACTGTTAACAAAATCAATTCATCCGCTTCCTGTAGTAAAGGAAGAAGTTACCGAAACAGGTGAAAAGATTATTCACGATGCATTCGCAGACGTTGAATTGCGTTACAGACAGCGTTATATAGACTTAATAGTAAATGAAAACGTAAAAGAAACATTCATTAACAGAACTAAGATTATAAAATCGATGAGAACAACTCTTGAAGGTTATGGTTTCATCGAAGTGGAAACACCTACATTACAATCTATATACGGCGGGGCAAATGCAAAACCTTTCATCACGCATCACAATGCACTGGACATACAATTGTACTTAAGAATATCAAACGAACTTTACTTAAAGAGACTGATAGTCGGCGGATTTAACCGTGTTTATGAATTCGTAAAGGATTTCCGTAACGAAGGTATAGACAGAACTCATAATCCTGAATTCACTCAGGTTGAATGGTATCAGGCATACGGCGATTACACAGACAGTATGAATATGTTTGAGGAAGTTGTTGAATCTGCCTGCATAGCTGTTCACGGTTCAACTAAGTTTGATTATCAGGGTACAGAAATAGATGTTGCCCGTCCTTGGAAAAGATTAAAAATGGTTGATGCAATAAAAGAAAAAGCAGATATAGATGTTTTGTCGATGAAGAAAGATGAAATCTTACTTTACATGAAACAGAACAACGTAGAGTTTGACCCGAAGATTTCTCACAGTAAGGGACTTGTAATAGCAACGCTGTTCGAAGAACTTTGCGAGGAAGATTTATTACAGCCTACATTTGTCCTGGACCATCCTATAGATACAACACCGCTTTGCAAACCTTTAAGAGAATATTCACTCGCACAGCTCGAAGAGATGAAGAATGACCCTGAACAGGTTATATTCGTTGAACGTTTTGAGCCATACATCAACAAATGGGAAGTCGGTAATGCATACACTGAATTAAACGACCCGATTCTGCAAAGACAACTTTTTGAGAATCAGGTTGAAAGAGGCAGAGGCGGAGAAGAAGAAACACATCCGTTTGATGATGACTTTGTAAAGGCAATCGAAGTTGGAATGCCTCCAACAACAGGCGTAGGACTCGGTGTAGACAGAATAGTAATGCTTCTCACAAATTCAGCAACGATAAGAGACGTATTATTATTTCCGTTAATGAAACCGCTTTCTTAATAAGCGATTATTCACTTATAAATGAAAATTATCATAAGGTATATTTTTCTAATTGCTGTTATGGGTTTATCATTTTATGCAATTTCAAGTTGCAACACAGATAATCCGGCAACAACAACTGCACCATATGAGACTGACATTCTGAAAACAGATGAATTTGGCAATATACTTGGAGGAGATTATTCAGACTGGTGTCTTCACAACCCTGTAGATACTTTTACATATGTAAAATATTTTTATGTAACCACACAAAATAACATCTCTGCTCTTAGGTGGACTACAAGTAAGGAATACAATTGTTATGGGTTTGATGTTGAAAGAAGTGTTGCTTCAGATACAAATTATTCAAAACTGGGATTTGTTCATGGAACCGGTATAACTAACGACAGCGTTTCTTACATTTATTTTGATACTTTACAGATAAACCATCCTAACTATAAATACCGACTAAAAATATTCGATACCTTCGGTAAATTTAAATATTTATATGAGGGAGGTCAGATTACGGGATTCCCTCCTAATGCATTTTTTGGACCGGCATATCCAAACCCGACTAACGGAAGTTATAAAGTTAAATTTCAGGTTCCCAGAATAGATACCGTTTCATTATATTTAACTGGATTAACTGACACTTTAAATATTTTAAATAAACAAATCTGTTATCCTGGAATGTATGAATTAAACATTAGCAATACTTCAAATTTTCATAACGTACAAAAGAGATTGCATATAAAATGCGGCACAATTCTTAATGCAGATTCATGCAGGCTTTACGGCGATATAAAGTTTAATTAATTTTTAAACCAATTTTCATGAAATACTACAATAACGTTTTAGAATTAGTTGGAAATACACCTTTGGTCAGGTTAAACAAGTTAACCAAAGGTATAATGGCGACAGTACTTGCAAAGATGGAATCGTACAATCCCGGTGGAAGCGTGAAAGACAGGATTGGAAAACTGATGGTTGAGAATGCAGAGAAAGATGGTAAGTTAAAACCCGGTGGAACTATCATAGAAGCAACGAGTGGTAATACTGGTATAGGCTTAGTACTTGCAGCAGCAGTAAAAGGTTACAAATCGATTATTGTAGTAACTGATAAAGTATCAATCGAAAAGAGAAATTATTTAAAAGCATTCGGTGCGGAAGTTATAGTCGTTCCGAAGAATGTCGGTCACGACCATCCTGATTATTATATGAACAAAGCTCAGTCAATCGCTGATGCAACTCCAAATTCCTTATACATAGCACAGTATACAAATGAATCAAATCCTCTTTCGCATTATCTTACAACCGGTCCTGAAATCTGGGAGGCTACTGAAGGCAAGATTACGCACTTTGTTGCAGGGTTAGGTACGGGCGGAACGATAACCGGCACTGCAAGGTATTTAAAAGAAAAGAATCCGAGCATAAAAGTAATAGCAGCTGACCCTATAGGTTCGATTGCAAAGTTATTCAAAGAAAAAGGTGAGACGGGAGAGACATTCCCCTATTTAGTTGAAGGTATAGGTCTTGATATGATTCCTGAGATTATGGATTTCAATCTGATAGATGAAGTGATTGAAGTTAACGATAATGACTCCATTAATACCTGCAAAGCACTCACAAAAGAAGAAGGAATATTTTGCGGAGCTTCTTCCGGAACATTAGCACACGTAGCATTAGGCATTGCAAGAAACCTTGATGAGAATGCCGTTGTTGTATTTATTGTATGCGATACCGGAGAAAGGTATCTTTCCAAGTATCACAACGATGAATGGCTAAAGCAAAACAACGTAAAATGAAATTTGCAACAAAAGCTATACACGCAGGTCAGCACCCTGAAGAAGTAACTGGCGCTGTAACAGCACCAATATTCCAGACTTCGACATATTCAAATTCTAAACTTGGCGAATCAAAAGGTTTTGATTACGGCAGGACAATTAATCCGACAAGAACGGCACTCGAAAGCTGCATAGCAGAGCTCGAAAACGGCAAACACGGATTTTGTTTTTCATCTGGAATGGCAGCGGTTCACACAGTTATTAATCTTTTCAAAAAAGGTGACCACATAATATGTTCCGATAATGTTTACGGAGGTACATACAGGCTTTATGAACAGATAATGAGAAACTTCGGACTGGACTTTACATATTTAGATACTTCAGACGCAGAACTTATTAAGGAAGCAATAAAACCAAATACCAAACTCATTTACGTCGAGACACCAACGAATCCAATGCTTGGTATTTCTGACCTTGAAGCATTATCAAAGATTGGTAAAACAAACAATATAATGACCTGTGTTGATAACACATTTATGAGTCCTTACTTTCAGAATCCGCTGGACTTCGGAATAGATATAGTATTACACAGTTCTACAAAATATATAAACGGGCATTGTGACGTCATAGGAGGATGTTTAATAACCTCTGATGATTCTATTGCAGAAAAACTGAAGTTCCTGCAAAACTCTATCGGATCAGTTCCTGCACCATTTGACTGTTTCTTAATTCTTCGTGCAATTAAGACATTACCATTAAGAATGCAGGCACATAACGACAATGCAATTGCAATCGCAGATAATTTATTGAATAATAAAAAAATTGTTAAAGTCTTTTATCCCGGGTTAGAATCTCATCCACAGCATGAAACTGCAAAGAGACAAATGAGAGGTTTTGGAGGTATCATATCCATAGATTTAGGAAGTTATGAAAAAGCCAGGAAATTCTGCGACGGATTAAAGATATTTCAGATAGCCGAATCACTCGGAGGAGTTGAGTCACTCGTTTGCCATCCGCCTTCCATGACGCACGGAAGCATCCCTAAGGCAATGAGAGAAGAAATTGGTATTACAGACGGTCTCATTAGACTTTCAATCGGCATAGAGGATATTGAAGATTTATTAGATGACATTATCAACGCACTGAAATAACCGAATCAATAATTCATATGTTCAGAATATATATTATAGTAAATCTGACGGCACTGTTACTCGTAACACAACTTTCATTTCCACAGGGATTCAGGGGATTAGAACATTGTGATACTTCATACACCTGTAACAGCAGTATCGATGTTAAAATATTCCGGGCAATAAACAACGTAAGAAACGGTTTCTCTAACACAGTAATCCCAATAACTGACAAATCTGTTTTACCCGTAAGTGTTGCATTACCTTTAGGCCTTATGGGAATATCAAGGATTAAAGATAATTATTACGATGAGAACTCAGGTGTTTTACTGTTATTGTCAGAGATAACAAGTGCAGGTGTTACTTTTGGAATGAAACAAATATTCAAAAGGGAGAGACCTTTCGTAACACTCAGCAATGTGTACCACAATAAATACAACTCCCCTACTGACAGGTATTCATTTCCATCAGGGCATACTGCCACAGCTTTCTCAATGGCAACTTCATTGACGTTAAGATATCCCGATAAACCTGCAATCATAGTTATTTCATACCTGTATGCAGCTATAACAGGATACGGCAGAATGTATCTTGGCGTTCATTATCCGTCCGATATACTTGGAGGCATGCTTATAGGTAGCGGCTCTGCAGCATTAATATACTCACTGAGAAAAGAAATAACAGATTTCAAGAATAGTATTTTAAACGAAAAGAACAGACCTGATATTAACAGTGCTAATCAACTATCGACACCTTTAATACTGGGATTTACAATAGGTGCTGATTTACTTGATAATTTGATTCAAAATGCGTTTCCCAAAAGAAATATAAGAATAATTTCCAGTGACAGTAAATTAACTGCAATTTTAAACTTCTGATATTATTCTTCACCTGTAAATAATAAAGCAATAATCACATATAATAAAGACAGAGCCGTTGCAATGCGAACAGCATCTGTCTTTAATAAGATGTATAATTAATTAATCTTTAATACAACGAACCGACAGACCATACTTTTTATTAAGACTGTACCGGTTTATATCTTTTCTCTCGTTCCAGAGATAGCGGTCCCAAGCTTCACCGCTGTTGTTTTCGGTTGCAGTCCAGAAGTAACCATCCAATGTAATTCTGTATGAATTCCCGATATTATTACGAAAACCTGCGGGAAGAGCTGTAAAACCACTGCTGTTTGTTGCACCAGTATTCGGTGCCTGCCATAATGTCAAAGCTTTAAGTTTACCTCCTGCTATAGTGTCACCGCCTAAATAGTTTGTTAGTTGTGTCCATTCAGCATCAGTAGGTATATGATATCCAAGTGGAGCTAGACCACGAGGGTCATTAACAGCATACCAGTTATATATTTTACCATAAGTAGTCCCCAGACCGGCATCGCCATTATAATAGCACCAGGCACCTGTAGTAAGGTTTGACCATGCAATTGAGTCCTGAACCTGAGGAATCGGGTCACCATTACGGTAAGTACTGACGTCAAGATTCTTGTCAGCCCAAACCTGTGAGCCAATAGTTATAGTACCTGCTGTGTTATTGGCAGGAGATACGGGATCTGAAGATTTATTACAACCCGATAAAACCAGGATTGTTAATAAAAAGATTCCAAACAGTACAATGTGTTGTTTTCTCATAATTATTTTTGATGTTTTTGATTTTTATTATTCTCCCTGCAGCATTAATAATATACAAAATTAGTTTATTTAAATGAAAGACAATGATATGCAAATATTCTATATTTGATGAATATAAGAATAGAATCATTAATTCCTTGAATTATTATCACCAAATGAGAATCATATTCTGATACTTCTTATTAAATTGAAATACACAATACAATATTCTATTTTAAAGAACAATGGGTAATATCAAATCAGAGGAGAAAAATACGTTTGAGAATACAACATTCATAGTCTGCGATGTTGAGACTACGGGAATGTCATCCGCAAACAACAGAATTACGGAAATCGCTTTAATAAAAGTGAAAGACGAAGAAATCATTGATACTTATACTACTCTTGTAAATCCAGGGCAGCACATACCTTACGGCATTACTCAGTTAACCGGAATAAGCAACGAGGATGTATTTGATAAACCATCATTCAGCGAGATATCTGATAAAGTACTCGAATTCATTAATGATAAAAATGCAGAAGATATTATATTCACAGGACATAACGTAAACTTCGATTTCGCCTTCCTGTCTGAATCTTTCAGAAGACTTGATAAACCTATTTACATAAACTATAAAACTCTTTGTACGTGTAAATTAGCAAGAAGATTATTAAAACATCTGAAGAGTAAATCCCTTGGGAATGTAGCAGAACATCTTGGTATTAAAATTAAGAAGAAGCACAGGGCTTATGACGACACACTTGCAACGGCAAAGATTCTAACACATTTTATACGTGAATTGCAGGAAGAATACGAGTTAGAGACACCGGAAGACGTACTCAGGTTTCAAAACTCAAAAATATTTTCGGGTGAGAACAGGCCGCTGGCTTTAAAAAGAGTAAACATAAATTTAAAAGATATTCCCAAAGACCCCGGGGTATACTATATGCGTAGCTCGTCCAACGAAATTATTTACATCGGGAAGGCTAAATGTTTGAAAGACCGCGTATCTACTTACTTCAGGCATAACGACAACCTTACGTACAAGATTAAAAAGCTTCTTACGAGTGTACGGAAACTCGAATTCGAGATTACTGATTCGGAATTATCTGCTTTAATTCTTGAATCCAGGATGATAAAGAAATATAAGCCAAGGTTTAATACTGCCATAAAACGTTTCAGGTTTCATCCATTCCTGAAGTTCGATGTTCAGAATGAATTTCCGAAACTTGAAACAGTGTATGAGATTGAAAACGACGGTGCTTATTATTATGGTCCGTTCGCAAGCAGAGGAACAGTCAGGCATATCTACAAGGATATTTACAACAACTTCAAGATAAGGAAATGCGAGGATAGAACGATTAAAGCCTCAAAGGAAAAACCTAACTGCATGTATTTTGATATAGGGAAATGTGAAGCACCCTGCAACCTAACTATACAGTCAACTGAATACAGGGAAGAAGTTAACAAAGTCCACAGGTTTATTATTGATGAGACAAAGAACTCAGCCATGGGTGCGCTGAAAAGTCTGATGGATGAGAGTGCAGAAAACGAGGATTTTGAGAAAGCCGCTTTACTAAGGGACAGGATATCTGATATTCAGAAAGTAATGAGTTACCGTAAGGTGATTACTTCTGCCATTAACAACAAGAAGATAATAATAAAATGTGATAACGAGAATAAACGTGAACTCTTTTTCATTCAGAACGGTAAGCTTATGAAGACTGTAACACTGAACAAGGAAGATGATTTTGACCAGAGGCCTGTCACGGAAGAACTATCTGATATCATTGAACTGTTATACTTCTCATTGAATAAATTTGTAAAACATAAATACACTCAGGAAGAACTTGACGAGATTAAGGTTATATCTAACTGGTTAGCGTTAAACAGGGACAGGAATTCTTCTTTAGAACTGAAAGATGAGAATACGTTGGATGATTTGATTAAATTTTGTTTAAGTTAGATTTGTTTTAATTTTAACTCCTTTAACAACTTTTCCTTAATTTTAAAAGTTTCCATTTTAAAAATCATATTGCGAAAAGATTCATATTCCACGTTTCTTCTGGCTTTTAAGTATTTTACAAATACTTTTAAGGATTTATCTTTAGTAATTATTTTCTCCTTATTTTTAAGATTTTCCAATACAAGAGCAAACTTCTCTATTCTTTCAATCAGCATGTCAATATCATGAATAAGTCCTCCCTGTTCAACAAATTCTTTTATCTGATAATGTAAATCCGCCAGATTACAGTCAAATGTTTCATTAGCAAACTCCAAAAGATATCTCAGTGGTTTTGCATTTAACCTCATTTTATGAAGTTTCCTTTTGTCGGATGGGTTGCTAATAACAATATCCTTAAAATCAAATACTCTGTCGTATAATTTTGGAATCATAAGCCATAAATAATATCTTGCATCTTCCATTGTAATGTATGTATCGCCCGAAAACAAATCGAATCTTACGAATTTTTCGAACGAATCTTTTACGTTTAAGAAGTATTCTATTTCCTTTTTCTTAAATATCTTTTCTCTCAGTTGTTTTGAGTTTCGCATCAGATGGCCCAGAAAATTTCTGATTAATATATTTTCCTTATTGATTTCCCTGTAATACTCTTTAGTAAATAAAATACAAACATCAGCCTCTCTGGAAGCACTAAGGAGTTTAATTATGTTTTTAATTTGTGTATAGTACACATTATAATCGCTATTCGACATTTGTCCAAATGCTTCAAATAAAGATTCAAGTTTTTTCCCTGAAACCCGTGACTGATGAAGGTTCTCTTCTATGGGTTCATCAACAAACTTTTCCAGATTATAAATAAACGCAAGACTTCTGTTCAGAAATACTTCGGAAATTGATTTACTGTTATTCTTGTTTATGATTTTCAAGATAATTTGATATAGTACAAAATAGTAATACTATATTATTAATACCAACTATTAATGTTAATTAATTATTAAGAAAAGGTTACTGACTTGTGTAAAAAAGGAAACCCGGGACTTAGGAGGTTCCCGGGTTTTGAAAAGGAGAAAGCTATGAAAAACACTCTTATTTTATGAAGACCATTCTCTTAGTTTGGATGTTATTTCCTGCAATAATCTTGTAGAAATATACACCAGAAGAGACTGCTTTACCGTTAGCATCTGTACCCATCCAGTCGGTTGTGTACTTGCCAGCGGCATATTTTTGATTTACAAGTGTTACTATTTCTTTACCTGTAATATCATATATTTTTAATGTTACCTGTTCTGCTTTTGGTAATGAGAAATTAATCTTTGTTGATGGGTTGAACGGGTTTGGATAGTTCTGCGATAATTCAAACTTTGCAGGAATTTCTGTTCCGTTTTGCTGTACACCAACTGCATAAAGCTTCGATGTTGTAAGAACCTGAATCGCTAAGAATGGATTGTGCATTCCAAGACTCTTATCGTTATTAATCAACTGATAGTTCCAGAATGCTTTCCTTAAGTTAAGATTCATTGAGTCTCTTGCGATAAATACCCAGTTAACTGAATCTAAACCTGCCGGTGGTAATGCAATTCTTAAATTTTTGATACATCCTGCAACTTCTTTCTGCCATGTTTCTGTTAATCCGTTACCGTCGTAATCATCAGGTGCTACGAAATCGTCGAAACTTGTTTTTCCTGGATGACATCCGTTACAACCTGCTGTATGGTCATAGTTTGATGCTGCATCGTGTAAATTCATTGAGTGTCCACCGACTTTATCTCTTGTTACCGTACCTGTATCTGTTGTTGCTGCCATATGACAACTTACGCATGCACCACTGTTGTTCTTATGTGAACCTGAAATGTACGGGAAACCGAATGTTGCAAAGTTTTGTCCCATTAATACGTCACCCTGTGGGTTTTCGTGTGGTCCCCATGTGCTTGTGAATGCACCTTTAACGGTAATGTAAATTTTATTGTTTCTTCTTGACTGGTGACAGGTAATACAGTTTTTTCCTGCGCCTGTGAATGCATAACTATAACCGTTCTGAAGTGTATCAGACGGATGATTTCTTAATGAGAAATCATTTGAATTGCCGTGTGGATCATGGCAGGTAGGGCATCCGATTGATGTCATATCACCTTTTACTAAAGCAGGTTTTGTGAATACGTTTGCTCCGCCAACTGTTTTCTTTGTATAATCAATATGATTTCTGCCATCATGACACATATTACAGTCACTTGCTGGTTTATTTCTTAAACTGTCTGCTACTGCTCTGCCTTCAAAAACCGGTGCATAGTGCATCGAATTCTTCCACTGTGCAACCTGTGGGTATCTCCATGGATTGTCGTGACATGATGAACATGCACCTGCATCATAATCAACTGCTATCTTAGTTGTATCACCACCCATAGCGTGTTCACTGCCAGCTCCATGGCAACTTTCGCAGCCAATCCCTGCTAATCCTACTAATGAAGGGAATCTGTTCTTTAAAGTATCCCAGTTACCTGCTTTTGGAGGTGAATAATTAGACCAGACCCATCCGAGTGTTCTTGCTTTATCATCAAATCCACCGTTAATGGCATATTTTTTGTTATCGTAACCTGTTGTATGGCATTTGAAACAACTCGTTCCAAAACCTGCTGAACCCGATACTATGTTTGTCTTTATAGTTGTTCCGTGTTTACTGACTTTCCATCTGTCAAACACTGCTGTAAATTCTGGCATTGAACCGTGACAGGACATACAGTTCGGATAAACTGCAGGAACACCATCAAAACCACCAACACCAACATAATCACTTGAAGTAACTTGTAAGGTTGAGTCTTTTGTTCCTGTTGATGTTGTAATAGAAACCTTTACCTGATAAACTCCCTTAACATCGGCTAAAAACTTGTACCATCCTAATGAAGGAATCGAAGTTAAATTTGCTACCGAGCCCGAAGGTTTCGAATTAAATGTCCAGGTACTTGATTGAACTGCGGCAGTATCACCGATGTTCATAACCGACAAATAAACATATGTTCCATTCGCAACACTGCTTAATCCTGTTGTAATACATGAATCCGGAACTAAAGCCGGTGTATTCGCCAACATATAAGGCGATACGTTTTGAACTAAAATTTTTGGTTTTGGAGCGGAGAATACAACTGTCGCTGTAAGGACCAATACCATCAAACTTGTAATAATTTTTTTCATAATTTAAACTTTTTATTTCTCAAAAATTAGAGTTATTCTAATCTCTTTTCGTATAATATATATTCAATTGTCGTGCCAAACCTTAAACTACTGAAAACACAACATAATGCAGTCTTATGACACTTATTTTGTGAGTATATTTTGCTCACCACTTGTGAATGTGTGGGAATTCTACACACATTTATTAAATATGCATTTATCGCTTGGGATTGTTGTTTATCGTATATCTCGTTGTAAAAATTATACAAAAAGCAGGATATCAGGATATAAATTGAATACTTTTCCAGCACAATATTCAAAATTTGTGAGGATAATAGAAATGAATGATAATGAATTGTAATAAAACTGATATCAGGGGAATTTTCAAAAAGCATAATCCCGGAATCCGAATTCCGGGATTATGCTGACGTAATCTTATTTAGTCGGTAACGAAAAAATCTTTTCGTCTACAATTGGATTCATCTCATACTTATCGATTGAAATTTCCTGTGTACCCATAGGAGAACCTTTTGTTTTAACATCCATGGAATAGGCCATCATGACATCGCCTGCCTTTTTGAAATTGAAATACAATGTTTCCGACTCCATTTCCTGGCCCTGTATTTTCAGAGTTCTTTGTGTCTTGACTAACAGATAGTCAGTTGATCCTACGAAATAAGTTATACTTTTTCCATCTGAACCTGTATACTTAATCTTGAATGTTTCGACATTGCTAACTTGCTCTTTACCGATTAATTCTACGCTTCCGCCATCATCCTTATAACTCGTTAGCTTGTCAAATATTTTTGCTCTTTCCTTAATATTGCCGGCTTCTTCTCCCTCAACTGCTTCAGGGGTTGAAGAACCTCCCATAGGATTAACAGCCCACGCAGTAGTTCCGTCAAATCCTTGCTTAATAAGTTTACCCTGCACTGACAATTCAAAATAAACCTTATCGGGGACTACATTATAAATCGTGAAAGGGAATTCCATTCCCATCATTTTTGCGAAGCCTACTGTCTTCATCGTCTTTACAGCTGTTATATTATCGGTACCACCTAAAGCCTCAACGTGCTTACCGATAATCTCTTCTACTGTCTGAGCTGATGCATTTAAATAACACACTACTGCAATAAAAATTGTCAGACAAACTTTAAGATTCTTCATATTATATTTTAAAGTTTATTAAATATACTTGTTTATTCAAGATTTGCTTCACTAAATTAATCATTTCTGTTTTAATATTCCCTGTAAAATTATATGTATGTATTGAATAACTTCTATTTTAATATTTACTATTAATCATAAACTTATTACTTTAGGAGACATTAATCTAAATTATGAATTCGAAAAGCTTCATTCAAGTATTAAAGCTAAAATACAGCGCAGCTCTGCTCATACTTTTATTAACTTCTTTCTCCGGATGTTACAAAGCAAACGAGTCACCAAAAGATAATCCATACAAACTTGATTTGGTTCAAACTGTAGAAGCATACAACGTTCAGGTTGCCACGAACCCTTTGACAAAAATGGAAGACCTGCAAAAGATTAAAGGTTTAGTACTCGACATAAGATACGCAACCACAAATAATTTTACGGGAAAAGTTATTTACACTACTCCTAAAGCTTATGCACGTAAACCTGTGTTTGATGCATTAAAGAATGTTCAGGATTCATTATCAAAACTAAATTTAGGGATTAAAATATTCGATGCATACAGGCCCTATGCAGCAACATTGAAATTCCACGAAGTATATACCGACACAAATTTCGTTGCAAATCCCAGAAGCGGCTCCCGTCACAACAGAGGATGTGCAATTGATTTAACGCTCATAGACCTAGTTACCGGTAAAGAAATACAGATGCCTACTGAATTCGATAACTTTACTGAAAAAGCTCACAAAGATTATCCAAACCTTCCCGACTCAGTGCTCGCAAACAGAAAACTTCTTTTAGATATTATGTCTCACTTTGGCTTTACGTGTATTGGAAGTGAATGGTGGCATTACGATTTCAACGGATGGCAGGAATACAAACTTATGGACCTTTCTTTTGAAGAACTTGAGAAAACAAGATAATGAAAAGCCCATTATTACTCTTAATAATATTATTATTCTCCTCGAATTTATTGGCAGAAAGTGAATTTACTGTTAAATCCCCTTCCGGTAATTTAACTGTAAACATAAAGACAGAAAATAACAGGTTAGTATATAGTTCTTCTTTCAACAAGGAACATATAATTAATTATTCAAATCTCGGCTTTGTATTAAAAGACAATGACAGTCTTTGCTTTTTTAGAATACTAAAAAGTGATAAAGTTTCTTTTGATGAAACATGGAAACCAGTCTGGGGACAATATTCTTCAATCAGAAATAACTATAATCAGATTACAATACGCCTTCAGGACACAAAGAAAAAGAGATTGCTTGATGTATGTTTCCGTGTGTATGACGACGGCTTTGCATTTCGGTACACGTTCCCCGAGTACATTCCTGATATAATTATAATGAGTGAAGAAAGCAGCTTTGCTTTTTCTGAGAATAATAACTGCTGGTGGATATGGGCTGACTTCAATACACTTGAAAAGCTTTATCATAACACAACACTCAAGGAGGCATCGCACGTTGCGGCTCCGTTCACTATGCAAACGAATAAGGGCACTTACATAAGCATTCACGAAGCAGCAATAGATGATTATTCAAGCATGACTCTGAAACAGGATTCTATCGATTCCCTTACTTATAAAGTTAACCTTGTTCCCTGGGCAGACGGAACTGCTGTAAAAACATCTGTACCTTTTAAAACTCCATGGAGAGTTGTATTTGTATCATCAAATGCGGGAGGATTAGCCGAATCATCACTACTCCAAAACTTAAACGATACTTCTGTAATTTCCGATTGTTCATGGATTAAACCAATCAAGTACATTGGAATATGGTGGGAAATGCATCTTGGAATTTCAACCTGGGCTATGAACAGCGGCAGGCACGGAGCCACAACAGAAAATGCAAAGCGCTACATAGATTTTGCCTCAAAGAATGGAATAGAAGGACTCGTAATAGAAGGTTGGAATACTGGCTGGGAAAACTGGGGAACGAAAGATGCGTTCGATTTCGTAACTTCTTATCCTGACTTTAACATCAGAGAGGTTGTTGAATACGCAAGAAACAAAAGTGTTGAGATTATCGGTCATCACGAAACAGGCGGCGATATCGTAGCATACGAAAAGAATCTTGAAAATGCATTCGCATTTTATAACAGTTTAGGTATTAAATACGTGAAGACCGGTTATGCAGGCCCAGTGAACCCTCCAACGGAAAATCATCACGGGCAGTATATGGTTCGCCACTATAACAAGGTTATGCGGACTGCTGCAAAATATAAAATTATGCTCGATGTTCATGAGCCGGTTATACCATCGGGATTGAGCAGAACGTATCCCAACCTGATGACGTTTGAAGGTGTAAGAGGTATGGAATGGAATGCATGGAGCGAAGGTAATCCTCCTTCACATACCTGCACGCTTCCTTTTACGAGAGGACTCGCAGGACCGATGGACTATACACCCGGAATATTTGACATATCAGAACAAAAGTTTGCAGACAAGCGCGTTAAATGGAACGGACCAGATACAGGTAAGACTTCAGCGCACAGTACACTTTGCAATCAGATTGCTTTAATGGTTGTTTTATACAGTCCGCTCCAGATGGCAGCAGACTTAATAGAGAATTACGAAAACCATCCTGCATTCAAATTTGTGTCTCAAATCCCAACAACGTGGGATGAGACAATAGTACTTGATGCCAAAATCGGAGAGCATATTGTAATTGCCAGAAGAAAAGGAAACAAGTGGTTCATTGCAGGTATAACGAATGAAAATTCAAGAGTGTTATCAATCGATTTTAATTTTCTGGAAAAGAATAGAACATATACTTTAAACAAATGTTTTGATTCTGACAATGCTCATTATGAAAACAAACCCGCAGAATTTGTTATCAGCAGGGAAACAGTTAATTCCACATCAAACATTAAAATAAGAATGGCTGAGGGCGGCGGATTTATAATGATTCTTGAATAATGAACTAATAAGTACCAATAATACCCCATCTACTTCCTTATTCTTACTGTTCTTTAGACTTTTTCTTAACAAATACCGTAACGAATAATGTAGTTACAATCCCCATTACAGGAGTAAACATCATACCTTGTACAATAAAATTTTTCAGATTAAAGTATTTTTCGGCAGCGTCCTGAGTCATTTTACCATTCTCAACTGAATACTTAATCATATTTGGAAAGAATTCCGGTGCGATACCAACCGAGACAATGTACTGCACTATCGGAGACAGCAATGTGACAAATACAGTAATCATTAGTCCGGTAATAAATCCCTGAAGGTAAGTCATTGTCCCTTCATAGAAGTTGCTGCGTTTATCGAGTAATGCAAGCACATATACTGCTATTGCAGGAATTGCAATAAAATTTGAATAAGTAGCATGCTTTTCAATTTGCAGAGTATAAAGTCCTGCAGACTTTTCAAAAAGCATCCAGAATAACTGCATTATGACGAAATAAATCGCCCATTTGAGTTCAAGTTTAATGTTTTTCATTGTATTGTCCCCTATTTTTACTTGCGATTAATTTAATAAATAGAAAACAAATAATCTCTACAAATCCTTTAAACCGAAAATATTAATTTGACGGGGTTGTACAATAAATATGCCTAATTCCTTACACATCTCACATAATTGAAAACAATCAAAGCATCACCTTGCGGGCCACGGTATTGAGGATAATATGATGCCTTACCTGTTTTAGGGTCACTTCTTTGTGAACCTGCTCCATGAACATCCAAAAGAAAACCAAACACTTTTCCGTAAGCTTTACCGAATGATATATACACTGCATTCGAGTATGGAGAAATACCGTCTAGATGAGTTGTGCCTGTCCAATAATTCGGAAAGTGACCCGGCCTTCCAATCGGGTCATTTATAGAAGTTGCATTAAAGATTGGATCTATTGCCGCAGAATTTGTAAACGAAGGACTTCTTGTGTAGTCTACAATACTCTGAAGTTCCTTTGCATTCGGCAATCTCCAGTCAGAATAATTTGCAAGCGTTAAATTCTCAGCATACATTAAGGCATACTTCCAGTTAAGACCTTCACCATTATCCGATTTCTGCCATATAAGCCCTGTCGCGTTGTCAGTAATCGTACCATCACCGTTATCCACAAATTTATTTATCCCGTAAGATGTGTTGCCGCGAACCATACGGAAATACATTTTCCTTGGGGCGGTATTATTGCTTTCAGGATAATATTTCGGATACCCTTTTATTCTGCCGTCAATAAAATTAACACCAAAGACTGTAGAGTCTCCCTTAAAAGTTAATCCTTTGTATTGAGTTGATGACCAGGTTTGTGCATCAATTATTCTTTCCCCTTTTGTAATATCACCAAACGGCTGGTCAAAATATACTGTATCAATATATTTTTTAAAACCATCGGGTCCGCCCTTTCCCGTAAAGAGAATCAAAGAGTAAAGTTCTTTGATAGTAGGAACACGCCAGTCATTATAACCACCTAAACTCATAGCATTTGCTTTTCGGAATGCATCATCATAAGTAATTTTCTCACCCATATTCTTTTGCCACATCAATCCTGTCACATTATCTGTTACAGTCCCATCACCATTATCTTTGTATGATTGTTCATTACCCTGATAAGTTGCGTCCTGTCCATAAAAAGGATTCCCCAATGCAGGCATCTGTATCTCAAAGAAATCGTCATAAAAAGTATGCACACCTGTGTCAACTATCGGATAAGTTAAAACAGAGTTTTTATTGATACTAATAAATCCAATAATAATTAAAACGCTAACGGATAGAATAACTATGAAATATACTTTTTTGCTTTTTTCTCTAATATTCATTAGCCAATTCCTTTCTGCAATATGAATTGCACATATATATTAGATGTCATTATCAGTAAAAACTTGCGGCAGGATTTAGCAAATAACTTTTTATCGAATATAATTGTTTAGATATAGAAAGAAGATGCCATACATTATTAATACATCCACAATTGATTTCGACAATGCCCTTGAACAATCTATAACAAAGTCTTTCACACTGGAGATGTTTAAAGAACATATCCAGAAAAGACCGAAATTACAATCAGTTTTTGATAATACACAAATCGAGAAACGAAATTTCTGCGTTCCTTTTGATTTCTTTTTAAACAATCATACTTTCAAAGAAACCAACGCAATATACCAGAAAGTAGCATTACAATCATCTAAAGACTCAGTGCTTCAGCTTCTTTCAGAAACAGGAGCCAGTAAAAAAGATATAACTGATTTGATATACGTTAATTCTACAGGTCTTGCAACACCTTCTATAGATGCATTAATTATTAACGACCTTGAAATGAACTACAACATCAACAGGTATCCTGTATGGGGGCTTGGATGTGTCGGGGGTGTTTCAGGAATTTCAAAGGCAAATACAATTGCAACCGCTAACCCGGATGCCTTAGTAATCCTTGTAAATGTTGAACTATGCTCATTGACATTCCGCAGGAATGATTTCTCCGTAAGCAACTATATTGCAGCTTCTCTCTTTTCCGATGGTGTATCTTCATTGCTTGTAGCAGGAGACAGAATATTCGATAAAATGTTTAAAGAATCCAAGCAGAAAGTTAAAATCTCAGATACACTAGCAAAACTCTACCATAGTTCGCTTAATGTGATGGGATGGGAATTCCTTGATGACGGCTTTAAAGTTATTTTTTCAAAAGATATTCCAGAAATTATTTCAACAAAAGTAAAGGTTGATATAATTGATTTCTTAAATAAACATAATTTATCGTTTACAGATATAGATAATTTCATTGCACATCCAGGTGGTGCAAAGATTATAGATTCCTACAGAGATTCCTTCGATGTATCGGAAGAGAAACTTAATAATACAAGGACAGTCCTCAGGAATTACGGTAATATGTCCAGTGCTTCGGTAATCTACGTATTAAACGAATACTTCAAAAATGGCTTTGTCCCAGGAAACGGTTTAATGCTTGCAGTCGGTCCGGGATTTTCATCTGAAGTTGTACTGCTTAATGTTTCATAACAAACATTACTTTGATTTCTTGCAAATATATTTTAGCAGTAATACTGTAATTATAATTTGGTATTCAGTTAAGAAAGTTTTCCTGCTAATTCAATTATACAGAAATACCTTATAAGATGCGAATGAATATCACACTGCTATTCCAGGATTTCAGGATGAAGACGTATAGTGTATGTTCCTGACCATTCGTACTTTCCCTTCAGTTTATTGAATTTAATAACGGCAATCATTATATAAGTTTTATGAAAGTATTCCTGATTTGAAATCAGAGTATCAGGATATGACAATGAAA
>JBMOHR010000027.1:0-22675 GCA_049317745.1 Ignavibacteria bacterium | reverse complement strand
GGTTAACCCTCACTTTAATGCCGGGAAGTTTTAATATTTTGTTTTTAATATCCTGCGAAATTGCTTCGGTAGTTCTCTTTCGTTGTGACTTGTCAACAAGGGCAACGTTTATTTCAGAAGAGTTGTTCGAGTAAACACCGATTAATCCTTCGCTCGATGCGCCAACGTTTGTGATTACTTTTTCAACTTCGGGATATTCTTTTAAAATCTTTTCAACTGTCTGGGTTGTATAGTTAGTCTTTTCAATGCTTGAGCCGGGGTCTGTTTCAATCGTTATAATAAATTCGCCTCTGTCAACGACTGGAATAAACTCGCTTCCGACAAATCCCATTCTCGGGAGCATAACTGAAAATATAAATAACGCTAATGTTATAAGCCCCACAGTCCATCCGTGTTTCAGGCTCCACTTCAAAACATTTGTATAATAATCGGTAACGCCCTGAAACAATTTTTCAAACCATGAACCAAATTTTCCCATCAATGTATTTTTTGCAAGGTGTTCGAGCTTTGTAAACCTTGAAGCGAGCATTGGAGTAACGGTAAAGGAAACGAACAAACTCATCATTGTAGAAAAGACAACAACGAGCGCATACTGCCTGAGGAAGTTTCCAATCATACCTGTTATCAACGCAAGCGGAACAAACACTACAACGTCAACGAGCGTAATGGACAGTGCTGCAAAGCCGATTTCGTTTCTTCCCTTTAGAGCGGCATCCCTTTGTCCTTCGCCTTTTTCAAGATGAGTATAAATATTTTCAAGTACAACAATAGAGTCGTCGACCAGAATACCTATTACAAGGGACATTGCAAGCAGTGTCATAAGGTTCAACGAGAAATCAAAAGCGTACATCAGGAAAAATGTTGAAACCAGTGATGCAGGAATTGCAACCATAACGATTACTGAATTTCTCAGACTGTGAAGAAAGATAAGCATAACGACAGCAACGAGAACTACTGCAATAGCGAGGTCTTCTTTAACTGCGTTTGCCGAATCCATTGTAAAGATAGAACCGTCCTGTGCAATATTAAACTTCAAATCTAAATCTTTATAATCTTTTTCAAGTTTGGCGAGCTCTTTTCTTACGCCCGCACTTACGTCAACGGTATTTCCGTCTGATGTTTTCTGAACGAGTATTCCTATAGAGCTAACACCATTCAGCCGGTTTAGGTTTGTATAATCAACGTGTCCGTCCTGAACTTCGGCAACATCTGAAAGTCTGATGATGCCTCCGTTTTTAGAACGCATAACAACAAGGTTTCTCATTTCTTCCGGAGTGGTAAACTTACCCTCAACACGAATGACAAACTGGTCGTCAGTATCTTTGATGTTACCAGTAGGAAAATCTACGTTCGAAGATTTAATAACCTGCGTTACCTGCGCAACCGAAAGATTGTATGCTTTCAGTTTCTGGTAATCCATATTAACTTTAATCTCTCGCTGGTCACCTCCCTGAAGCACTACCTGTCCAACCCCGCCAATACTGGCAATCCTCGGTTGAATCTTATCTTTTGTAAACTGATAGAACTCCTTTGACTCAAGATTTCCTTTAACGGCCATACGGAGAACGGGGATTTCGTCGAAAGCAATTTTAGAAATGACAGGCTTGCGCGATGTCTGCGGAAGTTTATCAGATACTTCGTTAACTTTGCGCTGAACATCCTGAAGAGAAAAATCAACGTTAACGGTTGCTTCAAATTCTATAATAACCATTGAGCGTCCTTCGGAAGAAGAGGCGCGTACACTTGTAATTCTTTCAATACCTGAGATTGCATCTTCCACAACTTTAGTAACAGAGTTTTCGACTTCGTTAGGAGAGCCTCCGGGATAGATTGTAGTTATAGTAACAATCGGAGCGGTCATCTTCGGCATAAGTTCATACTTCAGCTGATTAAAACCGAACACGCCCAGCGCCGCAAGGAACGAGAAAATTACGACAACAAGCGTCGGTCTTTTTATGGCAATTTCTGTTAATGTCATTTTAAACTCTTTTAATTATTGTGTAATGGTTACTTCAACACTATCTCTTAAATTTACCTGTCCGTTTGTAACAACTGTTTCACCAACGTTTAATCCCTCGATAACTTCCATCCTGTCGCCAAATACCGAGCCGACAACAATCTTTCTAAGGCGTGCAAAATTATTTTCAATAACAAAAACTTTAGCATCTTTTATACTTCCTATCAATGCTGTTCTTGGGACAACAACTGCGGAAAGCGATTCCAGAGTTTTAAAAGAAACACGTGCAAAGAGTCCTGCGCGTAACGGATAACTCTTGTTGTTGTTAATCGTAATCTCAACAAGGTAAGCGTGGGCGTCATCTGCCTTTGCGTTAATAGTTGTGATTTTTCCGTTGAATACTTTGCCCGGATAAACTTCGGTTGTTAGTTCAACTGCATCACCTTCTTTAAGTTTAAATGCTTCTATTTCGGGAACGTATACTTTAACTTTTAATCTGTCAATATTGACGATAGTTGCAACAGGGTTTCCTGTGTTAAGGTATGAACCCAGTTCAATATTTTTTAAAGTAACAACACCTGATAGCGGGCAGATAATTTTAGAATCACGTAACTGACGCTGTGCGATTTTTAATGCTGCCTCGGTTTGCTTGTAAGTTAACTTTGCAGCTTCGTACTGAACTTCAGTAATAGACTTTGTTTCAAGAAGAAGTTCAAACCTTTCAAAATCCTTTTTTGCCTTTTCATAATTTGCCTCTGCGTTTTCAAGTGTTGCGCGCTTGACCTCATCATCAAGTTTCACGAGCATTTTTCCTCTGCCAACATTAGAGCCAACATCAAAGTATAATCCGATAACCCTTCCTGCTGTTTCTGCCGAGACAATAACCTCGTTGAAGGGAGCCGTAGTGCCAACAAGCGAAAGAGTATCAACGATTTTTTCTTCTGTAACCTTAGCAGTGTAAACCGGAACGGTGGTTTGTATTTCAGCTTTTTTAAGTTTTTCCTCGCGATTAGCTTTATTCATCAGAAGTATACCAACGATACCTCCTATAACCACTAAAACTATTATTACTGTTATAATTTTCTTCATGTTAATATATTTAAACTTATTTTAATGTGTTTTCAATAGATTTTTCCAGTCTTGCGATAACGATTAGATAATCTGCAGTCGTTGTTATGTTGTTTATTTCCGCGAGCAGTAAAGAGGTTTCAGCATCAACCACTTCTGAGTTAAGCAGAAGACCCGAGTTGTATTTCTCGTTTGTTACTCTGTAATTTTCTTTTGCCTGTTCAACTGTCTCTTTTGTTAATTTCATTTTTGCAGTAACCGAAAGCAGGCTCTTATAGTTCTGACTTACTTCAAGGTCAATATTATTTTCTGTTAGTTCTTTTGCTATTCTTGTTTGTTCTAAATTTGCCTCTGCCTGTTTTGTTTGGTACGAAGTCAGCTTCCAGTTCCAGATGTCATATGAGAGAGTTATGCCCAAATCCCAGGTGCCCTTAAACTTTTCAACGGACGGGAATATTCTTGAATTTGGATTTGCATAAAGATAGTTGGCAGTAAAATTCAGCTGCGGATACCACCCTGCTTTTGAAAGAGTTATACCGGCCTCACCGGATTTGATTCTATAATCAAGGCTCTTCAGGTCAGAACGGTTTTGTTTAGATGCTTTTATTAAATCGTCCAGCTTTGGAATCTCCGGTTGTTTAAGTTCGATAATTGCTTTTGGTTCAAGCTTAGTATTAACCGGAATGCCGAGTATGTTATTCAGACTGTAAAGAGAAATGTCAATGTTGTTTGTTGCGTCGAGTAAAAGAATTTCGAAATTTGAAAGTTGCACTCTGACTTTAAGAACTTCGTTATTCGTGGCAAGTCCGTTATTATAGAGGTTTTCAAGGTCCTGAAACCTTGATTGAACCTGTACAATATTCTTTTCGATAGTTTCTTTTACCTTTAAAGCTTTTGCATAATTCCAGTATGCAACTTTGATATCGAGAACAAGCCGGTTCTTATCTTTGGAAAAATCGGTTTCTGCGGCCAGAGAATTAAACTCCGTTAATTCGGTATTACTGCTCAGCCTGTTCCCTGTGAAAAGCGGCTGCGACAGAGTTAACCTTGCAGAATAATTATTAAGTATTGAAGGCGAAATCTGCATACTGCCAATTTGAAACGGATCAACAGGACTAAGGCGTGAATAAGAACCGTTCAATCTTAACGTTGGCAACTGTGCGGTTTTAATTTCATTAAGTCTTTCTTTTGCTGAGACTATTTTTGACCCGGATATTTTTAACGTCTTGCTGTTATCAATACCAATTTTAATACACTCTTCAAGGCTAACAACTTTTGCCTCCTGACCGAACAAAGCGGCGGACAGCAGAGTAAACAGAACAATAAGTTTTGTTCTCATTTCTTCGTCTCCTTTCTATTAGACTTTACAAAACCGCTCATACCATCAAGAAATAATGCAGAAATAGTTTCGCAGTACCTTTTACAAAAATCATCATCCCGTTTCTCTTTTGAAATCTTTTTAATTAAATTCCCAAACATGAATCCCGAAAATATCAAACTTAAAAATGCGGGTCCGATAATTATGTGTTTCTTTGGGTCATTAATATTAAAACCCGCGGAAAGACTATGGCTCATAAGCTTCATGTTTTTTTTTAACAGCTCTACTTTAACAGCAGTAATTTCCGGCAATTCAATAGGCATCTCAATTATTGCTACTTTGCACAGGTCTTCCTTCTCTTTAATAAGATTAACCATTTTGCATATAAATTCTTTCAGGGCTTCTCTTGGAGGAAGGTTCATCTCAGAAACCTGAAGGGCTATGTCGTCTACGTATGAAAAGTACTCTGTGACGATTGCCTTTAAAAGCCCGACTTTACCACCATAATAGTAAGAGACCATTGAAATATTTACTTTTGCTTTTGCGGCTATTTCCCTGACACCCACCCCTGAAAACCCTTTTCTTGAAAAGAGATAGGCGGCGGAATTAATTATCCTTGTGGAGGAATCTACTTTGGTTGTTTTACTCATAATTAAATCAAACGATCGTTTGATTTAATTTAACCATACGTGAAATTATTTGCAATGATAAATGACTCTTTTTGCTTTAATTTGATAACCGCCTGGGCTGAAAATATAAAAGATTTCTGGCTAATTTCTGAAACTCAATTTTATTATTTTATTGAAGTGTGTAATAATCAGAAAATTAAGCAACGAACATTATGAAAAATGTAATTACGTTAAAAGACAGGAAGGTTATCCAGAATAACAACATTGCAATGTGGTTTGACAGGAAAGGTTCGGATTTTTCGTTTGAACCCGGGCAGTATGCTAAAATTACTTTGCTAGAACCTATTCACAATGATGAGGCCGGGAACACAAGGTTGTTTTCTGTTGCGAGCTCGCCAAAGAAGGATTTTGTTATGTTTACTACCAGAGCGCTTGATTCTGCTTTTAACAAGAATATTATGGAGATGCCTATTGGCGCAAAAGCAGAAATCAGTGATTTTGGAGGAAATACTGTTTTACATAAAAACGCCTCTGTTCCTGCTGTATTTTTGATTGGTGGAATTGGGATTACTCCGGCGAGGTGTATGGTGGAATACATCGTTACAGAAAAACTGCCTTACAGTGCTTACTTGTTTTATTCTAACCCTAACGCCTCGTCAATGGCTTTCTTTGATGAGTTTAAAGGTTGGGCTGATGAGTATTCAGGCTTTATATTTATCCCGACGATTGATGACACAAACAATACTGAGTGGAAATATAATTTTGGTTATATAAATAAAGAGTTGATGTTAAAAAATATTCCCGATGTAATGAAACCGATTTATTACATTGTGGGTCCGGCGGTAATGGTAGAGTCTATGGAAAAACTTTTATTAGAATTAAACGTAAATTCAAATAATATAAAATTAGAAAAATTCGGATGAAGAACAACGTAGCTAGTTTTACAGGCAGGGTTGAGGAGTATGCAAAATACCGCCCCGGTTACCCAGAACAAATAGTAAGTTTGCTGGAAAGCAAGATAGAGTTTGACCAGTCGAAAGATATCGCCGACGTAGGCTGTGGCACAGGAAAACTAAGCCGTGTGTTTTTAAATAACGGTAACCTTGTTTTCGGAGTTGAACCGAACGACGAGATGCGGGTAAAATCGGAAAAACTTTTGAGCAAGTTTATAAATTTTATAAGTGTAGAGGGTACGGCAGAAAATACTATGCTGGCAACAAGCGGCGTGGATGTAATTACTGTCGGTCAGGCGTTTCACTGGTTTGATTTGAAAAAAACCAAGAAAGAATTTAAAAGGATTTTAAAAAAGGATGGACACGTGGTGATTGTCTGGAACGAGAGAAAGAATGCGTCCCAGGTAATGAAGGCGATAAATAAAATACTTCTCTCTCTGAATCAGGAGCACGAAGAGGCAGAGAAAAACCTTGTAGATAAGAATTTGCTAAACACTTTTTATGGAGTAGATAAGGTTAATACAAGTACATTTCCGAATTTTCAAATGCTGGACTTAGCAGGGTTAAAGGGTCGGATTCAGTCTGTCTCGTATGTTCCAGAAAAAGGAGATGCGAACAAAAGGATAATGAATGATATTAAAGATATATATGAAAAGTATAATAACGGAGGGCAGGTGAAGGTTGAGTATACAACACGCGTATTCTGGGGAAATCTAAAGTAGCGGGTTTGTTTTTAAACAAAACATTTATCCCTGTCTGAATTTCTGATTTACAGGGAGTGGTACGACAGAATTTTAATTATTTCAATATGAAAAAATTGTGGGTTTGTGTTTTTGCATTTCTGTTCCTCTCGTCATTAAAGGCACAGACTGATTTATCGGGAGACTGGACCGGTGCTATAAGCATAATGAGTGTTGAGTTAGGAATGTTAGTGAGTTTTAACGCGGATGGGGTGGTTTATTCGGCAACGATTGATATTCCCGAACAAGGCGCAAAGGGTTTAAAACTTTCTAACGTTATATATAACATGCCAAATCTTTCGTTTGAACTTGAAATACCCGATCGAACCGCTAAGTTTAAAGGTGTTGTAAATAATGACTCTATAACAGTTGATTTTACACAGGCAGGTTTAGAGGGGCGGTTTTATCTTTGGAAAGGCAAGAAGAAGGAATTTGTTGAGGAAAAGATATTTAAAGAGGAAGAGGTAACCTTTAAAAATGGTGATATTAGTTTTGCGGGGACACTTTCGATACCTCCAAAGAAGGGAAAACATCCAGCGGTAGTGATGATTACGGGAAGCGGTCCGCAGAACAGGGATGAGAATGTTGCAGGATTTAAGATATTTAAGTTAATTGCGGATTACTTAACTGCGGGCGGAATTGCAGTGCTGAGGTATGATGATAGGGGGGTTGGGAAAAGTACGGGTAAATCGGTGGACGAGTCAACGACAGAAGAGTTTTCAACTGATGTGATGGCGGCAATAGATTTCTTAAAGAAGAGAGAAGATATTAATACGGGGCAGATTGGTTTGATTGGACATAGCGAGGGGGGTATTGTTGCCCCTATGGTAGCTGCCAAAAGAAACGATGTGGCCTTTATTGTTTGCATTGCTGGTCCTTCTGTGACGGGTGCGGAAATAATTGCAGAGCAGACAAAATTAATTCTGCTGGCGAATGGCGGTGACAAGGAAAAGGTAGAAAAGGGTGTCGCCGATTCAAGGTTTATATTGAATATGTTTGTGAAAGGGGCAAACGAGGGTGAGATTAAAGACGCAATCAGAAAAGTAAAGAATGAGGAATACGAGAAATTGAGCATAGAGGAAAAGGAAAAAATTACCGACAAGAATAAGTGGGTTGAAGATGATGTTACGGCAAATTTTAGTGCTTTCAATTCACCATGGATGAGGTACTTTTTAACGTTCGACCCGGTTACGGCGCTTGAAAAGACGAAGTGTCCGGCGTTAATGTATTTTGGCGGATTGGATTTACAGGTACCCGTGGCACAGAACGAAGGTCCGACGAAAAATGCATTAACGAAAGCAGGAAATAAGGATTTTGAGATTACGGTTTTTGACAAGGCTAATCATTTATTTCAGGAGGCAGGAAACGGTAGTCCGATGGAGTATGGGAAACTGAAGAAGGGTTTTGTTGATGGTTTTCTGGAATATACTTTGACTTGGATTATAAAGAGGGTAACGGTTGTAATATAAGAATTTTGTTATAATTGCAGAAACAGTAAACATATGATAATGGAAAAATATTTTGAGAGATTCAGGAAGAATACGATTGGTAATAACCAGAGATATTTAAGCCCTTATGGCAGGAAGAAGATTATTTATGCTGACTGGGTTGCAAGTGGCAGGCTGTATAAGCCTATAGAGGACAGGGTTGCGAAAGTTATTGGTCCGTTTGTGGCAAATACACATACCGAAGCAAGCGAGACTGGGACGATGATGACAAGAGCTTATCATTTGGCACAGAAGAAAATTAAGAAACATTGCAATGCGGGTGTGGACGATGTGATAATTACCGCGGGGTTTGGTATGACAACGGTGATAAATAAGTTTCAGAGGATACTTGGTTTGAAGGTGAACGTGAAGATGAATTCGGCAAGGTTTAAATCTGAGGCGGATAAGCCGGTTGTGTTTATTACACATATGGAGCATCATTCAAACCAAACTTCTTGGTACGAGACGGTTGCAGATGTGGTGGTGGTAAAACCCGGGAAGGATTTACAATGTGACCTGAACAATTTGGAGAGAGAACTTAAGAAATATAAAAACAGGAAGATTAAGTTTGGTTCGTTTAGTGCGTGTTCGAATGTTACGGGAATTCAGCCTCAGTATCACGAGATGGCAAAGCTTATGCATAGGTATGGTGGGTATTGCTTTATTGATTTTGCCGCTTCTGCTCCGTATGTGAAGATTGATATGCATCCAAAAGATAAGAAAGCGAAGCTTGATGCAGTCTTCTTTTCGCCCCATAAATTTCTTGGAGGACCAGGAACGTCTGGGGTGATGATTTTTGACAAAGCGCTTTATCATAATTATACCCCGGACCAGCCCGGAGGCGGCACAGTGGAGTGGACAAATCCGTGGGGTGAATATAAGTATATTGAGGATATTGAGATCAGGGAAGACGGCGGGACACCTGGATTTTTACAGGCTATACGGACGGCTTTGTGCATTGAGCTTAAGAATGAAATGGGTGTGAAAAACATTTTAAAGAGGGAAGAAGAACTTTTGAAAATTGCCTTTAAGGAGATGAGAAAAATACCACATTTGCATTTGCTTGCAGAGAATGTGAAACACAGACTTGGAATTGTTTCGTTTTATATAGATGAAATACACTATAATTTGATTGTTCGGTTATTGAGTGACAGGTTTGGTGTCCAGGTTCGCGGTGGCTGTGCCTGTGCCGGAACTTACGGGCATTATCTTTTAAACGTCAGCCATAAACATTCCAGGGAGATTACTGAGTTGATTAATCACGGAGACCTCTCGCTGAAGCCCGGGTGGGTGAGGCTTTCACTGCATCCGATAATGACAAATGATGAGTTGTATGTCGTTTGCGACGCCCTAAAAGAAATACAGAAAAATTATAAGGAGTGGAAAGAGGATTACGTTTATAATAATCATACTAATGAATTTTATAATAAGAATGGGCAGAAGAATACTGTTGACGTGAATGAGTGGTTCACCCTATAAACTTAACTCTTTCATACAAAGGGGCTACGTGGCCCCTTTGTTATTTCTAAAAATTTTCTTTCGGCAAGACAATTGAAAACGTACTGCCTTCTTTTTCTTTACTCTCGACAATAAGTTTTCCGTTATTCTTTTCTATAAACTCTTTACAAAGTATTAACCCAAGACCGGTTCCTTTTTCTCCGAGGGTACCTTTTGTGGTTGTAGATTTATCTATTCTAAAAAGATTGTCCAAAAGTTCTTTCTTAATCCCAATTCCTTTATCTGTAATAGAAAGCTTAAGGTTTTCTTTGAAGTCTTCAGCGGTAATTTTTATGTATCCGTCCGTGTGAGAAAATTTAATTGCGTTTGTAAGCAGATTTCGAATTATGGTTTTTATCATTTCTTCGTCTGCATATACGTATGTCTCGCTTTGAACGGTCGTTATAATTTTAATGTTTTTTGTGTGGGCTACATCTTTTAGAGATGTAATGGAGTCATTAATTAAGATGCTTATGTCTGTCTGCAAAGGGCTAACTTTTGCAACACCAATTTGAACCCGGGACCACTCAAGCAAATTTTCAAGGAGTTTGTATGCAGACTCAGCAGACCTTTTTATAAACGAAATCATCTTTTGTTTTTCGGCGTCATCATATTGCTCAAAAGAGTTGCTTAAAATTTCTGTAAATCCGAGTATTCCCATAAAAGGGTTTTTCAGGTCGTGAGCAATAATTGAAAAAAACTTATCTTTCGCGGCATTGAGTTCGCGAAGATTCTTCTCGCTGTTAATTAATCTAACCTCAATTTGTTTTCTTTCAAGAGTGTTAGCTATTATTTCGCTGAACAATTTAACAGAATAAAGCTCTCTTTCGCCCCATTCCTTTTTAGAAACAACAGAGTCAAAACCTAAAATCCCGCTTATTTTATTGTCGTAATTTAATCCAACCGCAGTATAAGACTTTATCCCAAAGGACTCTACTAACTCTCTTTCATTCGCTGCCTCAGGAGGAAAATCAGAGAGGCTATTAATTGTAAGTGTTTTATTGTCACTTAATTTTTCAAGTGACCACTTAATATTATCTATAGGAACGTTTTTCATTCGCCCGGTTACAGAATGTTTTTTGTCGAAACACCATTCGTAAGCAGAGTCATATGTCTTGTTTTCATAATCTACAATTAGAATGAACGATTTATCAACGCCGGCGTATTCGCCGAACATTCTAAGTGAGTCAATTATGGCAGAGTCCAGGTCTTCTGTTTTTGTTGCCAGTAATTGTGTGGAAATACGCGATATCAGCTCTTCGTTTTTAAGCTGGCGCTCAAGGCGCATTTCCATTGAGTGCTTATAGAGGGCAACTTCAATTACCGTATGAAGTTCTCTTTCTTCAAATGGCTTAATTATATATCCGAACGGCTGTGTTAACTTTGCCCTGGAAAATGTTTTTTCGTCTGAATAAGAGGTAAGGTACACAAGGGGGATTTTATATTCTTTATTTATAAGTTCATGTGTTTGTATTCCGTCTAAATTGCCCTTTAGCATAATATCCATCAAAATTAAATCAGGTTGCTCTTTTTTTATTACCCTAAGTGCCTCTTCTCCGGAAATGACCATATCTGTTATTTTATAGCCCAGAGATTTGAGCCTGAAAGCTATATCTTCGGCAATAAGCAGTTCGTCTTCTACTATAAGAATCTTTTTATTATTCTCTGATGTTTTCATTTTGCAGGGTTAGTTTTATTTCAAATAACGCACCTTCATTGTTGGATACATTATAATTTCCTCTGTGTTGTTTAACAAGCATTCTTACAAGTTTTAAACCTAAAGAATCAGTGTCGTCTAAACCCGAAAGGTTTTTTATTCCAACACCATCGTCTTTTACTGATATAAACAAGGTGTCTTTGTCTTGTTTTAGAATTTCTATAAAAATAGTGCCTTTCGAATTATTTGGAAAGGCATATTTAAATGAGTTCGACACAAGCTCGTTTATTATTAATCCACACGCAATCGCGACATCAATGTTAATATATGTCTCTTCTATATTCAGGTTAACTTTTATGAACGCGGTATTAACAAGGAAAACTCTTTTTAAATATTCGATTAAACTGCTAACGTAAGAAGAAATATCCAGCGATGAAAACTTTTTCGACTGATATAGTTTCTCGTGAATAAGCGCCATTGAACGAATACGGTTTTGGCTTTCCTTGATTATTTCGCTTAAATGAATATCTGTCTCTCTGTTAGATTGAAGGCTTAACAAGCTGGAAATAATTTGCATATTATTCTTTACCCGGTGGTGAATTTCTTTTAGTAACGTTTCGCGATAATTCGTTTCTGTTGCCTTTAATTCTTTGGTAACCCTGTCTATTTCCTTTTTTAAGGCCTGATTATATTTTTGTTGTTCAAAATAATGCTGTACCGAATAAACCACGCCTCCTAAAGCAATAACGCATATAAATACAAACCACAATCTTAAATAAAATGGTTTATTAATTGTGATTTCAGGGGAAACGGTAACGGGGCCCCAGGTACCGTTAGCATTTTTCATCTGAACTAAAAGCTTATATTTTCCCGGGCTTAGGTTGTCGTAAAAAATTTCATTTGAAACAAATGGGCGTTCGCCGCCCCATTGATTATCAAAACCTTCTAATAACCACCGGATTTTATTTTCCTTCTCGTCAATAAAAGATGTCCCGCTTACCAGAAAAGTAATGTCGTTATCTGAATTTTCAAACTCCAGGTTCTGAAGGTTTTGTGTTTTCTTGTTTTGGCTATTAATGCTTTTAATAAATACTGGAGAAAATATACTTGTGTCATTTTTTGTATCATATTCTTTATAATAACAAGAGGCACCATTATTAGTGCCAAACCAAACCCTGTTCATATGGTCCACGATGCCGGCTGACCGGTTTACTTCGTTACCCGCAAACCCATCTTTTGTGGTATATGAATATAGTTTGCTTCCGTCATATCTAAAAACACCCATGTCTGTACCAAACCAAAAATTGTTCTCCGAATCTTTTAATATAATATATATCGGTCTTTCGATTGTAATATTATTATTTAGGGTGTACTTTACTATTGAATCGTTCTTCACAATACAAAGACCGCCAAGAGTACCTAAATAAACTTTTCCGTCACTGTCTTCAAAAGCAGAAAAAACATTTTTACAATTATTTTCAGCGGCAGTAAACAATTTCACACCCTGGTCGGTTTTTAAATATGCGCCCAAACCTACCGCACAGAAAAGGAGCTTATTGTTTTTGAGTTTAACAATTTTCCTTACATTTATCTCGTATGGAAAGCCGTCTGGAATAGAAAGGTTTTTTCCGGTATATGAATAAATATGTCTTGTTGTTGATAACCAAATAGTCCCTTTTTCGTCCTGCTGGACAGAGGTGGCTAAGCCTTCAATGTAAGGCGACTCTTTAAATTTTTGAAAATTAAAGTTCTTGTCGACAAGAAAAAAACCTTTAACGTTAGCAGCAACCCAAATATTTTCTTCTTTATCTTTACAAAGGTCTAATATTCTAATGTGTCCCTGGGTCTCTTCGCCAAGTGTGTCCAGAAACTTTATATAATTATAACCAGACCCATCAAAGAAAGATAAACCATAGTTTCCTGCGAACAGAATTTTTCCGGGAGCGTATTCTATTAATGAGGAAATCTCGTTTTCGTAATTTTGAAATGCGTTTCTATAGTTTAAAAAAACCCGTTTTGATATTTTACTAACACCGCGTAATGAAGTTATCCAAATATTTGTTTCCGCATCTACGAAAGCAGAAGTCGCACCACTGGCTATTAGACCATTAATAATTCCCAGTGACATCAAAGAATTATCAGACTCAGAATAGAAACTAAGAGTAAATTGATTTCCCAAAAAGTATCCTCCCATCCTGTCGGGAATAATTAATAATACTGGGTTGTTTTCGTCATAGGTTAAAGAAAGGTTATCTGTTAATTTTATAAAAGTATTGTTTTTGATATAGCCAAATATTGTTCCGCCACCAATCAGTAAACGTTTTTCGTTGTTTTTTTCCTCGAAACAAAGTCCTTTAGGAACAAATGGAAGATCGATGTTTATTTTTGTAACAATGCCTTCGTGTGTGAAATTATACAGTCCTTTATCTGTAGCAAGTAAAACACTGTTCTCGTTTTTTATAGCAGAATACACTCTGTTTATTTCTGTTTTTTCAGATAATATTACCGTTTTCCACGTTGTATCATAACAGTATAGTATTTCTCCTAAATGACCCGATATAAAAATAAATCTTTTAGAAGAAACAGTGTCAACAAGAAATGAGGTTATAGAGCTTCTGGAAAAATAAGAACTGTGAATTTGGTCTACAAACCGCTCACCGTTAAAACGAGAAATAAAAACGTCCGTGTTTCTAGCAAATACCCAAACAACACCCTTTTCATCCTTACTTAACATTATATTGTCTACACCAGTACCACCTGTTGAGTAACCATAAGTATTCCAGTTTAATCCATCATAAACAGAAACCCCATTTTTAGTACCAAACCACATCTTTCCCTCGTTATCTTGTAAGGTGGACCAAACCGCAGAATTATTTAAACCGCTTTGTTCGCTATAATGAACAACTTTATAGTTTTGGGAAAATATTATATTAACTGTAAATAATAAGATTATAAAAGAGAATATTGGCGGCTTAAGAAATTTTAAAATAAGCATATTTTATTGTTTAAACTCTCTTAATTCTCTCGCTGTTATTTTAGAGGCTTCTGTTATCATTTCTCCACTTAATAATCTCGCAACCTCATTAATAATGTCTTCTTCGTTTAATGATTTTATTTCTGCAATTGTTTCGCTGTTAATATTTTTCTTGCTTACGTAGTAATGAATATCGCTCATGGCAGCAATCTGTGGTAAGTGCGTAATTGAGATAATCTGATGAGATTTTGCTAACTCGGACAATAATTTTCCGACTTTTCCTGCTACGCGCCCGCTTATACCGGCATCAATTTCGTCAAATACAAGAATTGGGATATTCTCTTTTCCTGAAAGAGCGGCCTTTAAAGAAAGCATAATTCTTGATATTTCGCCGCCGGAGGCGGTTTTTCTAATTGGCGTAAAATCACTTCCTTTGTTTGCTTTTATTAAAAATTCAATGTCGTCTATACCATTATTTGTTATTCTGTAACTTCTGCTCCCCTTTTTAAAACTAAAATTATCCTCTACGTCTGAAAGAATTTGACCTATACCGGTTTTAAATTCTGCTGATTCTAAACCAACTTCCTTAAAATAGAAATTTACTTTCTTTTCCAGAACATTACCCGCCTTTATTCTCTCTTTAGAAAGCTTCTCTGCAATTTCAAATAATTCTTTTCTTTTATTTAATAACTCGGTTTTTAGCTTTTCTATTTCAAAATCAAAATTCTCCGTAAGTTTTAACTGCTCTGTTAAATCAAGAGCCTTTTGGATTAATTCATTAACTTTTAGGTTGTATTTCTTCTTTAGAAAAGTAATTTGCCCTAAACGACCTCTCACTTTTTCTATTACCCGTGGGTCAAAATTAATAGAGTTTACATAGTCTCGAATTTCTTCGGTTGAGTTCTTTAATGATAAATAATTATCTTCAAGCGCGGTTATAATTTTTTCTAACCCGGTATCGTATTTAAGCGCGCGTTTAATTTCTTTAATAGACAAAGATAACCAGGCAAGAACATTGCTTTCGTTTTCATACAGATAGTTCATTCCGTTTACTAGCGATATACTTATATCCTCAGAGTTTTCCATTTTATTAAGCTCTGTCTCCAGGTCTTCATCTTCATTTGGGAGAGGATTTACATTATTAATTTCTTTCAATTGAAAATCTATATAACTTTTCTTTTCAATTAATTCCTCTTTCTTAAAAAGTAATGATTCATAATTTACCACTAAATTCCTATAATCACTATATTTATTTTTAAAGTCACTAAACAAACTACCCTCTTTTATAAAATTATCAAGAAATTCACAATGGGTTTCTTTTCGAAGCAGTGACTGGTGTTCGTTCTGTGAATGAATGTCAATAATTAAATCCCCAAGTTCGCGAAGCTCTGTAGTATTTACAGGTGTATCATTTATAAAGTTTCTGCTAACCCCTTTGTTGTTAAGTTCCCTCCTTATTATAACATATCCCTTTTTTTCCTCGTCAATAAATAATTGTTTTTCGTTTAAAAAAGAAAGTACCGGACGAAAAGCAGAAAAATCGAAATGTCCTTCTATTATTAATTTTCTTTTATCGTCTTTTATAATAGAATAATCAGCCCTGTAACCAAGTATAAGCCCAAGCGCATCAAGAATGATTGATTTTCCGGCACCGGTTTCACCGGTTAATATATTTAAACCTTTAGAAAAATGTAATTCTGCTTCCTTTATTATCAGATAATTCTTTATTAAAAGTTTTTCAAGCACTTATATTCTCTTTAAATTATATATTAATTAAGTAATAGTAATAGCGTTGTTAATAAGTATAAAAAATATCTAAATAATGTGAAACTTGAAAGCAATTAAATAATTCAGTGTTTATAAATTGTTATTAATTTCAGACCAAAAATATGATTATTAGACTTCATATTTATTAAAGATATAAAAAACACAATAAATTGTTTACATAGTAATCTTATTAAAGTATTATAAAGAAGTTATTAACATTGTTTTAGCATAAGCCTGTTTTTTTGTTATTGTAAAGATATCCTGTTTTAATATATATTAAAAGACAATACGGCACGACACAGAAAAACAGAGTGTACATTTTAAATTATATTGATATTGAAATAAATTATACAAAACTTTAGAGAAATTAATATTTGCACGAAAAGATAAAAAATAATTTAGATACGAAACTGAAAAATCTTCCTGGTAAGCCCGGAATATACCAGTTTAAAGATGGAACAGGAAAGGTTATTTACGTCGGAAAAGCAAAGATTCTTAAAAACCGCGTAAGGCAATACTTTCAAACACGCCCACAATCAGGAAAAACAGGAAGGATGATTTCTAAAATAAATGATTTCGAAATCATTTCTACCGACACAGAAGTGGAGGCGCTTATACTAGAATTCAACCTGATTAAAGAGCTTAAGCCGCGCTATAATGTTAATCTGAAGGACGATAAGACGTATCCATATATAGTAATTACTGCCGACCCCTTTCCGCGGGTTTTTCCAACCCGTCGTAAGCGCTCGGACGGCAGCAGATATTTCGGCCCCTATACAGACGTGAAGACAATGCGCTATGCACTGAAATCCATACGTGATATTTTTATGATTCGCTCTTGTCGTCTGAACCTCATAGAAGAAAGCATTTTTGCCGGGAAATTTAAAGTTTGTCTGGACTACCATATACACAAATGTGAGGGACCCTGTGAGGGCTTTGTTTTACGGGTAGAGTATAACAAAATGATAGACCAGGTTGCAAAACTGTTAAACGGGAAAACAACTACACTCGAAAACGAACTGCGGCTTCAGATGGAGGAGCGTTCAAATAATCTGCAGTTCGAGCAAGCGGCAAGATTGCGGGATAAAATAGATGCCCTGCAAGTTTATAACTCAAAACAGAAAATGGTTGCAGAAGAAATCATCGATCGTGACGTATTTGCTGTTGAGCAGGAGGATAACGATGCCTGTGGCATGGTTCTTAAAATAAGAGAAGGGCGAGTTATAGGCAAATCACATTATTACTTCACCAATGTACTTGAAAAGCCACAGGAGGAGATTTTAGAAAACCTTGTTACTAATTATTACCTTAAAGCGGAGTTTATTCCGGAAGAAATTTTTTTTCAAACAGAAACAGAAAATATACACGCAATAAAAACGTGGCTAACGGAAAAAAGAAACGCAAGGGTGGAAATATATGTACCAAAGATTGGGGAGAAAGTTAAATTAGTTAAAATGGTCTCGGCAAACGCACGGCTGATGCTGGAAGAGCTGAAGCTTGCAAAGATGAAACGCGAGTTTGTAGCGCCGTCTTTGGAGTCGCTGAAAAGAGATTTAAGACTTAACCGAATTCCGAGAAAAATTGAATGCTTCGATATTTCCCACATACAGGGAACAGACACCGTAGCCTCAATGGTTGTGTTTCATGATGCGAAAGCGAAAAAATCGGATTACCGAAAATATAAAATTCAAAGCGTTACAAACGAAACAGGAAAACCGGATGACTTTCTTTCAATGCGCGAAGTTATACACAGACGTTACAGGCGCCTTACAGACGAAGGAAGCGAAATGCCCGACCTGATTGTAATCGATGGCGGGAAGGGACAACTTTCTTCTGCCGTCAAAGTTTTAAACGATATGGGCGTGAAGATTGCGAATGAGAATGGAGCGCCTGAAGCAGATCGGAAAAACGCCCCCCATATTATCGGACTTGCAAAGCGCCTGGAAGAGGTTTTTATACCAAACGACAGTGACCCGCAGATTATTCCCAAAACGTCGAGCGGCTTAACACTCTTGCAAAGAGTAAGGGACGAGGCTCACAGGTTTGCGGTAGAGTTTCACAGAAGTCTTCGCGAAAAGAGAACGCTGACCTCCGAGCTGAACGAAATAAAGGGTATTGGCGAAGTTACGGCAAAAAAATTACTCACTAAATATGGCTCTTTTCAGGGCGTAAAAGAATCACTTGAAAAAGACGAGAAAGAATTTGAACTTGATATGGGCAAAAAGGTAACCGGGGTTTTAGTAAAATATTTTTATGACGGTTATTAATTTTTAAAAGAAAATTAAAATTATCAATATGGCGAAAAAGAAAGCACCGAAAACATTTGTTCTTGATACGAACGTGATTCTTCACGATGGCACATGCATCAATCAATTTAAGGAAAACGACATAGTAATCCCTCTGACGGTAATCGAAGAGATAGATCATTTTAAGCGAGGCAGCCAGGTGATAAACTTAAATGCGAGAGAGTTTGCGAGAAAGCTGGATGATCTCACGGGCAAAGCACTGTTCAATGGCGGGGTTTCGCTTGGCAAAGGAAAAGGAAAGGTGAGAATTGCGATAACGAAGGGGCTGAACGAGGAGATAAGGGAAATATTCAGAGAGGATACCCCGGACCACAGAATTTTAAGCACCGCACTTGAACTAAGAAATAAGTCCAAGGATGCGAACTCTGTTATACTTGTAACGAAAGACGTTAACCTCAGAATGAAGGCAAAAGCAATAGGAGTGCTTTCGGAAGACTATACAACAGACCATATTGGCAGCATTGAAGAACTATACAGCGGCAAAGGGGTTATCGAAGACTTTGATGACGACCTGCTGAATAAAATCTATCAACTTCCTTTTCAGATTCCTGCAACAGAAGTATTAAAAAAAGACAAGAAAGAGGTGTACGCAAATAAATTTTATGTAATCAGAAATAAGAACAGATCAGTACTTGGTCATTTAACGCCGACAAAAGAATTTGTGGAGCGGATTGATAAAAACCCGGCATATGGTATAATTCCACGCAACGCAGAACAAACCTTTGCTATGAATGCATTAATTAACAAAAACATTCCCCTGGTTTCTATTACAGGAAAAGCAGGTACCGGAAAAACCCTGTTGGCATTGGCGTCGGCGCTGAGCGTTAAGAAAGACTATAGGCAAATATACATTGCGAGGCCGGTAATTCCTTTGAGTAATAAAGATATTGGTTTTCTGCCCGGAGATGTCGAGAGTAAACTCGCTCCGTATATGCAGCCATTGTGGGATAACCTAAAGGTTATTCAGGATCAGTATCCCGACACAGATAAGCAACATCAGGCGATAACAACTATGATTAAAGAGGAAAAACTTTTAGTCGAGCCCTTAAGTTACATTCGCGGAAGAAGTTTGCAAAGAATTTTCTTCATTGTTGACGAAGCACAGAACCTGACACCTCACGAGATAAAAACAATCATAACCCGTGTTGGCGAAGGAACAAAAATAGTTTTCACTGGCGATATATACCAAATTGACCATCCTTATCTGGACTCAATGTCAAACGGACTGTCATATTTAATAGAGCATTTTAAAGGACAAAAACTTTACGCTCACGTGAACCTTGAAAAGGGTGAGCGCTCAGAGCTTGCAGAACTTGCAAGTAATTTATTATAATTTATATTATAAACCTCAATGAAGGTAGGATATTTACAGTTTAAGCCAGAACTTGGTAAGGCAAAAAGAAACCTGGAAAAAGTAGAAAGCCTTATCTCAAAAGAGACATTTGATTTGCTTGTGCTTCCAGAACTGGCAAACTCTGGTTATCTTTTTAAAGAGAAAGAGGAGTTGAAAACCGTTTCTGAAAATCCGGAAACCGGCAAATACTGTCAAATGTTAAAACGTTTAAGCAAAGATAAAAACGCATACATTGTTTCTGGGTTTTGCGAATCCTCCAAAGAGGATAACGACGAGGTGTTTTACAATTCTTCTATATTAGTTTTTCCGGACGGAGAGTATAGAATTTATCGTAAAACCCACTTGTTCTTTAACGAGAAAAAATTATTTAAACCCGGCAATACCGGTTTTTGGGTATATGACATATTCATTAAAAAATTCGGAGTCGTAAAAATCGGGATGATGGTCTGTTTTGACTGGATATTTCCTGAGTCTGCGCGAACCCTGGCATTACGTGGGGCTGATATAATATGCCACCCTTCTAACTTGGTAATGCCATACTGCCAGAATGCAATGTTTACACGCGCAATTGAAAATCGCGTTTATACAATCACGGCAAATCGTATCGGTAATGATGTTAACGGCAAAGAAAAGTTGGCGTTTACGGGCGAAAGCGTTATTATAAGCCCGGGCGGAGAATATCTTTCGCGCGCACCAACAGATACCGAAGAAATATTTTTTACAGTGATTAATCCTGAATCAGCCAGAAATAAGTGCATTAACGAAAAGAATAATATATTTGAAGACCGGCGCGAGCTCTTCTATTTTAGAAATACACCGAACGATTAATTGCTTAAAACATAAACTATAATATTTGTTCCTATACGAAAAGACTCCTCCCGTTTCTCTTGCGGGTCGTCGTGTTCACGAGGGTCAGCCCAGCCGTCAGATATGTTGGTTTCATACGTATAATAGACACAGAGCCTTCCCTGGTACCAAAGTCCGAATCCCTGGGGAGGCTTTGAATCGTGCTCGTGTATTTTTGGAAGTCCTTTTGGAAAAGAGTAATGAGAACTGTAAATTTTGTGGTTAAACGGTAATTCTTTTAATTCTTCTTTAGGAAAAAGCTTTTTCATCTCCCGTCTGAAAGATTCATCCATTCCATAGTCGTCATCAGCATATATAAATCCTCCGTTTTCAATATACCCTCTTAATCTTTTAATTTCCTTTTCTGAAAAGTCTATATTGCCATGTCCTGTTAGTAAAACAAAAGGGTAGTCAAACAATTCGTCAGAGGTAATGTCTGCAGTATAAAATTTAGATTCACCTACGTCTATTGTGGTATTCTTTTTAAGGAAATTCATCATGTTAACCTCTGCAGATGGATCGTTATACCAATCACCCCCCCCTGAGTATTTCAGCCGTGCAATTTTAAATTTTGAATTCTGAGCTTGAGAACCGTTGTTTTGGCAGAGGAAAAGAAAAACCGCCGCTATTATTAATATATGTTTCACTACTTTACTTTTGGTAATTCAAGAGAGGTATCTGCCCGTTCGGTATCGCGCCATATAGCCTGACAAGGAAAATTGTTTTCATAAATAGATTTTGACATCATTACCGAGTCTATCTTGGGGTTTTTAAGGTCTGTTAACATTTTTAAGTGAGAGTAATTTCCAATGCCGCCTGCCGAAGTAATCTTTAGGTTTCTCGTACTATTCGCAATTTCAAGAAGCCTTTCAATAAAGGGTCCCGTACAATTCCCCACCCTTGTAACGTCCTGATAAATAATTCTTCTAACTCCGATATTATCCATCATTTTGGCAAAATCTAGAGGAGTAATGTTGGCGTAATTAATCCATCCGTTAGTAACAACGTTATTTAATTTTTCATCGATGCCGATTACAAGTTTTGACGGAGAAAAAACGTCCAGAAGTTTAGTAATTAAACCCGGGTCTGTTATTGCGGCTGTACCAATCACAATTCTATAGACTCCGAGTTCTTCAATTATCTTTTTGGCGGTTTCAAAATCACGGATACCCCCACCTAACTGAACAGGTACGTCCAGCGTTTTGCAGATTTCTTTTATTATTGGAAAATTTCTCATTTCACCCTCAACGGCTCCATCAAGGTCTGTAATATGAATGCATTTGAAATTTTCCTTGCGGAATAATCTTGCCACCTTAACGGGGTTATCAGAATAAAAATTGGTTGATTCATAGTGACCATGAATCAACCTCATACATTTTCCGTTGTGAATATCTATGACTGGTATCGCTAGCATTTTATTGTTTAATTATTGCTACTTTTCCCTTACCAACTTTTTTCCCGTCTTTGTTAAATCCAACCACAATATATATTCCGGAAGCAACATAATTTCCTTTTGAATCTTTTCCGTCCCACGAGGCAATTCGCCCTCCCGGAGAAGTAAATTCTGTAATTAAATCACCGCTAAGCGATAATATCTTTACCGAAGAGTTTTCAACCAAGCCGTCAATTTTTAAATTTACACGTGGCGGCACAAGATAAGGGTTTGGAGAACAAATAATCTTCTCAAACTCCATCAAAGGAGAGATCGCATCTGTTTGAACAGATGATAGCCCATTAAGGGTTCCGAAATATGCTCTTCCGTCTTTGGTGTTGACCGCAATAGAATTAATTTGATTGTTTAATATTGGGCTATTGTTAAGGTTAAAGGTTTCTATTAATGTCGCGCCGTCAGAAGAAAGGTGAAAGACTCCATTGTTTTCGGTTCCAATCCATTTTTGATTTAATACGTCAATAGATATACACCGGCAGTTTTCGGTAAACGGTACTTTTAAATTACCGGAAATAATTCCAAGCTTTTCGGGCGCAGGTTTTTGGTTGGGGTTTTGTATTGCCCCAAGAGGATTTCTAATAATGAACACACCATTATTTGTAGAAACCCAAACCTCGTTGTTTTTATCAACAATTACACCGGATATGTTTTCTATTCCGAATTCGTTTTTGT
>JBMOHR010000026.1:0-22783 GCA_049317745.1 Ignavibacteria bacterium | reverse complement strand
GTAACAGGATTAAACGGATTCGGATAGTTCTGATAAAGCGCATAAAGATTCGGTACGTACGAACTAATCTGTTTAATACCAACAGTATAATTTGCGACTAAGTCTGCAAGTTGTTTCAGCTTTGTTACTGAGTTAAGGTTGTTCGTCCCTCGTGCAATCAACTGAGCCACGACAATTGTCTGTGAATCGCCAGGATTCATCGTGAAGTTATCTTTACCCATACCCAAAAGAAATCTTCTGTCACCCGGAGTATTTGTGGGATAATACGTTCCTGTGTCACCGCCGCAATTCCCAATAAAGCCTTTAGGCTCAGTCCATCCTGTGTTAGGTTCGGGTTCACCTGCAAATATAAATTTTGTGGGTCTCGGAGGTGAGAATGTTGGGTTCATCCATTTAGAGCCGTCTTTTTTAAATCCCTTCATCATATTGTAAGCACCAAGCGGTTCGCCATTCGGGTCTGTTTCACAAGGAGGCGGATTGCAACTGGTACAAGTGAAACGAACTCCTGAAGTAGTACGAATTGTATCAATAGGAGCAACAGTTTTATTAACAAGGAATTTCAGAACTCTCATCCCAACTGCAGGAGGATTTAATCCGTATGTACTATAAGTACCATTTCCATCCATATTATCACCATTATACCCAATCCACATATTCCTTGTCGAATCCGTTGCAAGGAAATCGTCATTTGAATCTCCTAAATCAAAATCACCTATTAAAGCCAGATACACATTATTCCATGCAACTGAGCCGCGATTTATTAAATCGTATTTGATAAACTGTACATCTGCAAGAGTTGTATCAGGGTATGTGTATGCAGTGATTTTCATATCTACGTTCAACGGCAATGTACCGCCGCCGAATCCTTCTCCGGGAGAATGGCTTGCAGGGAATCCATCTGTTAATGCCATAAAGATTGTCTGACTTGCATTCCGCATTCCGGGAATATCAGTACAGGCATCATATTGTCCATTGTTATTCATATCACGGTAAGGTGCGCCGTAAGGAACTATAGTTCCCCAGTTTGCCCAGTCTAAACTATTATTACAATTGTCTCCTGCAGATACTTTCCAGATTCTATTAATAGCAATTGGGATTTGAGGAGTTCCTCCTATAATCTGTCCAAACCTGTATTCACCTTTGTATGAACACATTGCCTGGCGAAGATTACCGTTTACCATTGCAGATATGCTCAAACCTGAAGTAAATATTGCATATTTATTGCTTCCCTTTGGCCATTCGAATCCTGCAGTATTTCCTGAAGTAGTATTCTGATTGAATAAGCCTGTATTCTGGAAATATGCACTAATGTTATTTCCGTCAAGCTTTACTCTTTTTAGTGTTGTATCCGTTAATGGATTCGGGAAATTACATTCGAGAATTGCTCCCCCGCTTCCAACGGCTATGGCTTTCAAATTTGACAAAAACAGCATTGAGTTTAAGTTTGCAGTTGAACCAACATACTGAGGAAACCAGTTCGTCCCGCCATTCGTTGTATGAAGTATCGTACCGTTATCGCCACCTGCCCAGATATCATTAGCAGAGATTGCATTTATAAACCTGAGATTGTTTGTGGTTCCGCTTATCTGCGATGTCCAGTTCACTCCGCCATTGGTTGACTTCATAATCTTTCCACCCGAACCGACAAGCATAATGCCCGATGTATCCCCGACTGCAGATACTCCATAAAAATTATTCGTAACCCCTGTGCTATACGGGACTAATGTAATAGTGGGAGGTACCGGCAGTGCGTAAATTAATTTCAGAAACGTACCATTATCACCGCAGATATAACTTCTGTACGGAGATATACTATTGCTGAAGAATATACTGCGAAGAGAATTTGCGGTTCCTGAATTTATTTCTGTCCAGTTTGTGCCGTTATTGGTAGATGCGAATAATTTACCACCGTCACCGCAAACCATTTTAAAACTTGGTGCCACATAATTTGATACCGAATTCAGGTTGTTCGAAGTCGGCGAAGGATTTGCAGTCCAGTTTAAACCGTTGTTTGTGCTTTTCAGTATAGTACCCGAAGCACCAACAGATAAAACAGTTGACTGACCGTAAACGGAATTCAAATTTGCAGAAGTACCTGTATTTAGAACAGTCCAGTTTGCTCCTGCATTGCTGGAATATATAATATTTCCTGAATTTCCGGCAGCGATTAATGCGCCAGATAGATACACTGTGTTAAGGTTTACGGATACAGGGCTGTAAACAGGATTCCAGTTATAATAAATCAACTGTGACTTAACGTTTCCCGTTAAAAAGATGAAGATAGCCAGTAGAACAATTAGCTTTTTCATAGTAGTAATAATTTAAAGTTTGTCATTATTCACAGAAATATCAGTGATTAATGAATTATAATTAATATTAAGTTTAATAATATACATATTATTTAATCAGCGTCATTTTTATGGTTTTTGAAAAACCTTCAGTAGTTAACGTACAGAAAAATATACCGCTATTCAATACATTCCTGTCTGCATCAACCACCGTTTCGTAAGTCCCCGCCTGCAATCTTTCGTTTACGAGTGTCTGAACTTCACGTCCCATAACGTCGTAAACAATTAGTTTTACATTCCCCGATTTTACGATTGAGAATTTAACTTTCGTCGTCGGATTAAACGGATTCGGATAGTTCTGGGATAACGAATATGACGAAGGAATTTCTTCAGATACATTCTGAATACCAATTAAATCCTGATAAGAACGTTTCCAGATATTGTTTGAATATGTACCTGCATAAACGTAATCATTGGCGATATAGAGGCAAGTAAATGTTGGCACATTTGAGCCAAAACCCTGATTCTTTACAATCCAGCTCTGACCTGCGTTAGTGGAATGGTAAATACAACCGTAAGAATCATTTGCACTCGCAAAGATATGTCCATTTTGCGAAGCAATACTTCTGATTACTAAATGCATAATTCCGTTGTTGGCTTCAGTCCAGTTGGCTCCATTATTAGTGGTTTTGTACATAGCACCGCCGTAATTTGTCCCTGCAAATATATCCGTTCCAAGTACTCCAAGTGCATTAATGTTAAGGGTCGAAAGTCCGTTGCTGCATCCGGCCCATGTAACACCATTATCAGTTGATTTATACACGCCGTTCCCAAAAGTCCCTGCAAAAAGTATGCTTCCTGATTTGACAAACGACATTGGTGTAACCCCAGTGAGGTTTGACAGAATCCAGTTAGCACCGTTATTAGACGTGTAGTATGCACCAGCAGACGTTCCTGCATACACATAAGAACCCGATGCGAACAACGCTGTTACATAAGAAGATAATCCGCTGTTTGTCTCTGTCCAGTTTGCACCAAGGTTTGTGGACACATAGACTTTCGGAGTAGTTCCAGTATTAGAAATGAATATATTATTTGCGGATGAAGTAATTCTATAGAAATATAAATTCGGAAGTCCGTTATTTACAGCTATCCAGTTAACACCGCCATTAGTTGAAGTCAAAACACCCTGCCCCGAGGCGACCATAAAAATACTGGTGTTAATGCTGGTAATACCGTCAATCCTGCCTGCAGGCGAATTCATATTCACCCACTGCCCGCTGGCATTGATTGCTGCGAGCATCATTAAAATAACAAATAGTTTTTTCATAATGATTAAATTTGTGTTTCTAAAATCTTTAAAGAATATCTGTTCTATTTAATAAACTGCATTGCCGCTAATCCTGTACATATTTGCTTTTGGATTCGTTTGCGACACAGATTTCTTTTATTATATATTTCAGTGTACCAATATTCGGAGCTTACACCTGCACTGCTGAATCCCTGTGTAAAGGGTTCGAGGATTGGAAATACAATATCCCCTGTTTCAGGATAAATAGTTTTGTTTTCAATCCAGTCGAACTTTCCGTCTGGAGGTGGTAAAAGAGTTCCATTATTAAACCTGTCGAGGTTTAGCATAGTTATCAGCAGAATATAACTACTGGGAAGCCTGTTTATGTATTCATTGTTGTGGAGAAACATCAGATTAATTTCAGATGAAGAAAGTAAATATCTATATGAAAGTCTATAAACATTTTTCATTTTCAGTTTCCAGGCAAGCGGAGTTGAAAAAGGGTCGGGAGAATCAACCTTAACAAGTTTCAGGACTAAAGTATCATTACTGCCTGATAACTTACTTCCCTGCCCGTATATTTTATTTGAAAGTGTTTTATAAGCAACACCTACGTAATAAGTTTCAGGGATTGCGTATTTCAAACCAACAAACCCTGCCTGCGGATTTATGTAGTACTCGGATGTGTCCATTTTCTTAAAGAAACCTGAGAATTTTTTATCAATGACTGCTTCAGTATTTATATAGGAAGTATCGTATCCTTGAACAGGGCGTTCCCTTAGCATCATCCATCCGACGCAAAACCTTTTCCTTGATTCAGTAATATTGCACTGCACCCAAACCTCCACATCATTACTGCCCGTAGTAAGAGTATTTTCCGTAACGTAATTTGTGATTGAATCTTTGTAAACCTCTGTGAAGGAGCGCCGGTAAAGAGTGTCGAGGAAATAATGATTTTCTGAATAATCCCATACAGGAATCTGGAACGGACTAGAAGTTGCATTTGAATTCGTCACCGTATTATCGCATGAAGACATTGCGATGGCAAGTACCATTATACTTACTAAGACTAAAACGATTTTATTTGTTTTCATACAAATTAATTTAAGCGTTCGGGAAATATTAGTCTGTCTTTACGTCTATATGATAACCTTTATTTTTATTAATGTTTTTATAATTTCGCAAATATTAATGAAAAAAACAAGAAGATAATTAGTGTTTACTGTAATAAAAAAGCGGCTTCACATTTCTGCAAAGCCGCTTCCATTTCCAAGGGAGAAAATGTTAAATTTCAATAAGAACTTTTACCCTGAGCCCCTATTCTTTCCCCAAATTACTCTTTACTTATTTAAATCTAATCCTGTGTTTCTTCTAAAAAGAAGAGCCGGTAATGTTTCACCGGCTCTTAATTTATAATCTTATTTTATTAATGTCATTTTCTTTACGTCTGAATAACTTCCTGCTGATATTTTGTAGAAGTATATACCACTCGAAAGTTTTGAACCGTCGAATGCTGCTGTATGCACACCACTGCTCATATTACTGTTGATAAGTGTTGCCACTTCCTTACCCGTTATGTCGAATATCTTTAATGATACGTTTCCAGCAAAACTTTCAGGTAATGAGAACCTGATTGTTGTTGTAGGGTTGAACGGATTCGGATAGTTCTGTGTTAATTCAAACTTTGTTGGATTTGTTGTTAATCCTTCTTCACCCTGTATCATCGGACGGAATGGAGCTACGCCAATTACCGGGAAGTCGATGTATGAGTTTGCGCTCAAATACATCTTGTTTGTGTAGTTAGTCATCACAGGCAGAACAAACGGATTAGTGTTTAAGAATGAATAATTCCAGCGCTGGTCGAGGTTTGTCATAATCACTCTTATTTTGCTGCCTGCCTGGAAGATATGTGCGTGTGAATTTCCTTTAATTGTAACCTGTTTGCGAGTATTAACAGTTGCTTTTCTGTCTGTATAATTTATTGTTGAAACGAGTTTTGCAACACCTGTACTGCTTACTTCATAAATCTGATAGTTCATCTGAGAAACTATTGCGGTTGAAATATAATCCAGTCTTAAGTTAGTTGTTCCGAACATCTTCATACTTGTCGGTAATACGTTTGATTCAAAAACTGTTGAGTCTTTTTTAAAGTTTGTAGTAAACCTTGATCCTTTAAATTCATCGTCAACAATCTGAGTCATTGTGTATGAACCTTTAATAGTATTTGTTAAAGAATATGTCTGACTTTGGTTCGAATTAACAGTTTTTGATAACTTTTTATTAGTGTTGAAATACATCCTCATTGTACCTGAGCCTGCAGGGGGGTACACCGCAGAGCTATCGTGAACGAATGACCACATATTACCGTTTGCAGGGAATGATGTGTAAGCGTAATGATATTTCGGACGTGTTAAAATATTATTTTCATAACCGAATAACCAGTAGTAGAACCATTCGTTGAAAAAGTTCATATGCCATTGATCTTCTGATGGTGAAGTATCACCGCCGTGACCTGTAACTGCACCAAAATAATAACGTGAAGGTGCTGTCATTACAGGAATACCGTTTATGTTTCCAAGGCAATTGAAAAACATATCCTGCCAGGAATTTTCAAGAACTATAGGGACTCTGTTGTTTGCAATGATATTGCTGAAATCTCTGTTAAGAGGCATATACCTTGCAAGACTGTCCCATTTATCTCTTGCATTGGAATAAACCCAGTTTGACATTCTGTCTACCTGTGCATTGTACCTTGCAGTGTCAGGTGTATATTCAATCGTCCAGAGTAAAGACATTTTAATAGAACCGTTTTCTATCCAGCTTGAAGCAAAGTCAGGTGATGCAACTGCGGAAATAATCGCACGAACGTTCATTCCCATAGAAGCCGCCATGTAAGGAAGCATACCGCCCTGTGAACCGCCCATAATCAAAACTTTTCCTGTATCTGAACCTGTTACAGGTTTATCATTCTTAACATAATTTACAAACTCAATTAAATCCTGTGCTTCAGTTCTGCTGATAAGATTCGAAAGTCCGGTAGAATTTCCCTGTCCACGGACACTAAACGTATAGACAACATAACCATAATTTGCCTGTGCCTGTGCAAAGTTTTCGAGAGTTTCTTTTCTGTCACCATAACCGTGTACCATAACTACGACAGGATATCCGTCCGGTAAGTATGGATTTGGTGTTGATGGGAAAAACTTAGAAGCGTCAAGTTGAACATTATCTCTCAACGTTAAAAAGAAATCCTGTTTTACTGTAGTTAAAGGATTATCTCTGACTACATTATACTTCGCATCAAGAATCTGAATCAGATTCGGTAACTGCGGAAGTCTGTAGCTCTCAGTTCTGCTGTGCTTTACGAAATCCTGTGCGAAGGTTGAGCCTGCTAAAGCCACAACCAGCAAAGCAGCAAGCATAAATGTGTAGATTTTAATTTTGCTTTTCATTAATTAATTTGTTTTAATTTTTAAAGTAATTTTTTAATAATTCATAGATTTTTACACTCGTGTCACCATACCCGAATGTATAATCAAATTCCTTTTCAACGTTGTTCTTATAATATTCAGCGTAATCAATAAAGCCAGAAACTTCGTTATAGTCAAAATTTAATAGTTTGGCATTCTTATCCAGACATTCAGGTCTTTCAGTAACCTTTCTCATTATTCCGCAGGGAATATTAAAGAAAAGAGTTTCTTCCTGTAAGCCGCCTGAATCGGAAATTACAGTGTGCGCATTTCTCACCATTCCAAGCATCTGGAAGTAATCATTCACAGGATCACTTATAATTAAATTATCGTGTGTACCACCTTCCAGTCCGGCTGCAAAACTTTTTCTGATTGCAGGGTTAGGATGAAGAAGGTGAATAATCTTTCTTCCGGTCTTATTTTCCTTAAGCAGTTTATTAAGTATTGAAGAATAATCTTCAACTTTATCCCAGTTTTCTCTTCTATGAAGAGTGCTGAGTATATAATCTTTTTCAGGATATTCCGTAATCTTGTTTTCGTTTAACAGAGTTACTATTGCATCATTTATGGTATTTCCAACGATAAAACACTTGTCTTTGTTAATTCCCTCTCTGAGCAGATTTCCATAACTGATTTCTGTGGGGCAGAAGTTTAAACTCGATACCCTTCCGATTGACTCTCTGAAAAACTCTTCCGGGAAAGGATTTAACTGGTCGAAAGTTCTTAATCCAGCTTCGACATGAAAAACAGGAATCTGATTTAAGAAACCCCATATCGCACCGGTGTATGCCGAAGCAGTATCACCCTGAACTACGACACCTAAAATATCTGAGGCCTTTAAACCTGATTCAGCTTTTACAAACTGTCTGTTCAAATCCTGCAATAAATGAGCAACAAACAATTCAAGGTCTGCACTTCTGTTTGGAATTTCCTCTGCTGTCATATCAAACTTTAAATCAAGATATGAAAGTATATCTTCAGATATAGTCTGCTGGGCAGAGTTAAACAGAATGGGGTTAAACTCATTAGATTTTTTTAGTTCACGGTATAAAACAAACAGTTTTATAATCTCCGGTCTCGTACCTAACACGATTAATATATTCTTCTTATTTGCCATTTATTGATATTATTACAGTTTATTTTAATTTATTTTGCAAAACAATAGTTCTAAACAACAATCTGTATTTCAGACTGCTGAGTTTCAACAATTTAATAAAACTCTATTAATAGTGGGCTGTCGAATCCCAGACCACTTTGTTTTTGGATTTAATATTTTTGTATACGCTAACTGACCTTGCTATTGCAAAGAAGTTAATTATTGTATCAAGCGGAAGCCTGAATATGCTGAAGAACGCATATTTGAACCCGTACCAGTTGTATGTAAACACAAACCTGTGCGACAATCTTGAAATCATAAAAACCAGGTTTGCTATCATTAACCACCATAATACTGAACTGTGCCCTACAAGCGATGTAACGTGAGGCCAGTTAAATATCTTTGCAGTTATAGAATAAAGGAAATACATTATTACGATATTAGAAAGAAACGCACTAACAAAACTGAAAATAGATTTTCTGTCTCTAAAAAGAAAGTACTTTGTTGATGTGTTTCCAGCCCATTTATGAGCTTTCCAGTTCTGGAATACAATACCCGCAACCCATCTTGACCTTTGCTTCACCGATGACCAGAAAGTATTCGGGAAGAATTCAGCAGTTGCGATTCTTGAAGCTTCGTCGTCTTTATCAAGTTTAACGTTAAAGAAACCTGTTTTAAAACCAAGCTGATAGAATCTGAAACCAAGTTCATAATCTTCAGTCAGGTTAACGTCATTAAACAATCCCTCTTTCTTTTCTTTAGGACGAAGTGTTATTGCACCATGCGGCACTAACTTTGACTGTGTTTTATCATCGTCCAGTTTTTCTTCAATCTGTTTCAATCTGCCTTCAACAGCGGATGAACTGACGACCTTTTGGTCGGTGTAAAGTGATGATATACTGTTTTTAATGTCTTTTATCTGCTCATCAATTCTCTCTAATTTATCCTTAACAATATTTTCCTTAACCTCAGGTTTTGCAGTTTCTTCATAGAAACTATCAAATAGTTTCTTATGAAGGTCATTATCGCGTGATTCAATTTTATCTTCCAGTTTTTTGACTGCGTCACTTACTTTGTCATCAAATTTCTTTTCAGTTTCAGATAAATTTTCATCAGATGTTAATGAATCCAGTTTACCAATCTTTTCATCAATATCTTCAAGCGCTTCAGACTGACTTTCCTTCTGGCTTTGTTCCAGTTCAGTAGTACTGCCAACAAGAGCTTCTTTTCTGACTTCCGATTTAATTTTCAAATCAGGGGATTTAGTTTTTAAATCAGTAGAAAACTGTTTAATGTTCTGATGAACACCTTCAAGTTTATCCTTCAGGAATGTGTCCTCTTTAGATGTCTGATTAACATTCAGGAATTCAGGTATTTTATTATCGTAAAGATTACGGATTCTGTTCTCAATTTCCTTAATCTTATCATCAATAGATTGAGAATTATTCATATTTCCGTTTGAATAATTGTCCTTATCGTGAAAGATATCTTGATTTTCTGTTGTACTCATTTAACTTATTTACCCTTTCTTATTTAAACTTTTATTGAACAGGTTTCTTAAACTTAGCAACATCTTCCCTTGCTTCATCTAAATTTTCATAATTTGAGATGTTTACTCTGAAAACCTTCTCATTATTTATTATGACCGGCTTAACTTCAATTTCTTTATTTTTGAATATACCTGTACTTTTCAAAACTTCAGCCCTGTTCTTAGCCGATAATTCAGAAATCCATGTAGATTCCTGAATTGTAAATTCATTTTCTTTATTCTTTGAATAGAAAACATTATACTTCTTATCCGAGAAACCATTATTAAGACTTACAATACCATCCTTTATCTCTTTGGAAATTGTAAATTCTTCTTTATTAATTAATCCGCTTCTGTCATTATTCTTGGCCTCGGCATCGCTCGGAGCGAAACTTATCTTTTCAATTATATCGTTTGTTGTTATTACATTCTGCTGAGCATCTGTCTGGCCTGTGTATACTAAGAATGAAATCCAGCCAAGTACCATTGCAAGGAACATAAAAGTATAGCCTTTTACAGAATCAGGTACTCTTTTACCGCCCTCTAATTGGTAGTCATTTAAACTGTTGAAAGGATCATCATGATAGCTTGTATTATTAACGTTTATATTTCCTTTAATTTTTTCATCATTGTAAAAAGTCATATCATCTTCAGTGAAATTTATCACGGGTTTCTCTATATGAGGTTTTTCTATATTATCCATCTTGAACGGATCATCAATGTCAAACTTATTTACTTTTGCCATTGCAGCATCAAGATTGAATTTCTCAAGATAATTAAAAGTTTTTCTGTGAAAACCCATTCCTGTACCTGCGAAAGGAATAAAAGTACCCATCGCCTGACGTACAATCATGTCTTTTGTATGCACTTCTGCAAACGCATCGCAATAAGTTCTGTGAAATAGTTTACCAAGTTTACTCTTAATAGGAATAACGGGAATCTGAACCGCGTGATATCCTTTATACCCAAGCAGGAAATTATATAACTTCAGCGAATTCGGGTGGATAAAGTCTTCAGCATCATGAACAAGAATAACGTCAAAAGCACCGTAATGCTTTTCGTACTCTATTAATCCTGCGTAAAGTGTGTTTAAATTATCCGCTTTGGTTGTAGGACCGTCAAGGTTGTTGATACAAGGAATAATCCTTGGCTCTTTCTTTGAGATTTCCTGCACGACTCTGATTGTTTCAGGGTCATTAGGATAACAACCTACAAAAAATCTGTAGTTAGAATAGTTTAAATTTCTAACTGCATAACTGAGCGTTCTTCCGATTACTGAAGATTCATTCCATGCACCTAAGAATATTGCAATCGTTTTTTCCGGCTTATCGAACATTTCGGAAAAATCAGGCAGCTTCTTCTTGTATTTTCTTCTCTGCAACCAGTATAACAAGTCGAGGTATAAATCATCTATTCCGCTTATGAACAGCATGATTGCAGTAATCCAGAGTAATATTTGAAAAATGTCGTAAATCATAGTTTTGCGTTGTAATAAATTAAAAATCCTGCTCTTACGGTGAAAATAGTCTTCATATCTCCTGAGAAATATTCACCAGTTGAGCCAATTACAAAATTCCTGTTTAACCCTTCTACAAAAAACACCGGGAAGTTATTCAGGTTTGGTTTAAATGCTATACCCGCACCAAGGTCAACATAATTGTTATAATCTAATTTTTTCGTATCTAAGGCAAATTCCTGTTTAATGTAGAATTCCATGTAAGAATATCCACCAAGTAAATAACGTAATACTTCTCTAGTCAGAGCATTTCCGAATACATTTCTGAATTTGTAATCGTAAAGTCCGGAGGCGTATACATCAAAATAGAAGTTTTCTGTTTTTGTAGTTTTTCTGTCTTTATAGAATGATGCCTGCCCTAATCTCGTACCCATAGATAGTATTGGTTTGAAACTAAGACTGTTTTTCTTAAAATCAATTTCTCTTACGTAACCGACTCTTAATTCAAAATTCATCCAGTCGGTAATGTTAAACTTTGTAAAACCTCCAATGTCAAAAAATCTGTCGTTTAATATATAATCAGGTTTCGATTTCGAATCAAGGTATGTTTCTAAGTAAGGGCCCATGTAAATTCCCTTTGCAACTCTGACGTTTATATGAGTTAATAAATTAGCAACATAGTTTTCGTAATATGAATCATAAAAGTTGTAGAAATACAGGTCAAACGATGTTGTTGAATTCTTTATCATCAGATCCTTCATAAAATACATTGAAGTTCTTGCTTTATCTATCTCATCAGGGTTTTTGGAATAATCTGCAACATATTCAAAACTTTTGTATGAGTTCGCATATTTTTTAACTGCATCATACAAATAACCAAGCTGCATATGTATCTTTGTATCATTCGGATTTGTTTTCAGGTATGTATTAAATACTGATATGGCTTCGTTATACTGCTTGCCATTTATGTAGTTATAACCTTTATTTAGTAAATCGTAGGAATTACTTTGTGGTATAGTATCTTTTATAATAACTTCATCTGAAAAACCTTTTGAGAGACTTATTGAAGTACCGGTATAAGAATCTATATCCTTAAATGAGATATTATCCTGTGCCTGAGAGACAGAAATTAATGATACAAATGTTATAACAAATATACGTATATGTAATACATACTTTCTCAACTTTTACCCTTTCTATTTAAACTAATTACTAATCATACTACAAATTTCGTGCCATAATAGTTCTTTTTTAAAATATTTTTTAATATATTGATTATATGTCATTTAAAGAGTGAACAATTGAATAAAAAAGTGTTTAAATATTCTTCACTCCTAGAATATAGAAGTCTGCTGGCTATACTTTTAATGCAAATACTATGTTTTCTCGTCTTGTCTATTTATCGCTTAGCAATATTAAATTAAATTTTATCTCATAAATCTATTCTGTATATTTTACGAAAATCCAGATTCTCTAATTAGCCTATCGTCTCTGATTGGCATCAGAATTATTCATTCATTACCATAAACTTAAAAACATTTTTTTAAAAGAAAGAGAATATTGCGATTGTATTAGAAGTCAATACACTATGTTGAAACAATTAGAAAAGGCTATTTTTGCGAATAGAAACGATTTATTATGTGGCACATAAATTGTATGATAAAATTAAAATTTAATTAATAATGGGGTCTAGGGTGAACAAAACAAATATCACTAAGTTAATGCTTATAGAGTTTTACAGTTTAAGTAAATCTGATATCGAAATTCAAATTCACAAGAATTACGATTCTTTAAGAGAAATGAATCAGCATCCAATTGCCGAGAATGATTCGAAAGGTAATGAAATTGAAAATATGATACAGAAATTCTATTTATCTTTGTCAAATTATTTTTCAAAGAATACGGGTTCTGATTTTACTTATGATAATTCAAAGTATGCAAGTTACAATTCTTTTAAAAAGAATTATATGAAATTCTTAAAATATGACGAAGAGACTTTAAACAAAATAACTACTTAAATAAATATTAATCAGAAGATAATATTTTAAGTGAGTTTAAAATCCTGGGGCCAGGTCTTGTGAATATACTCTCATCCAGTATAAAATATTTCTTACCCTCAACAGATTTTAGCTTTCCGAATTTACTTTCCAGTTCGTTTTTCACCATTCTTTTGCTGCTTTCAGTAGAATCCGCAAACACAAAAAGATATTCCGGATCTTTGACAAATATATCCTCCTCCATTATTGAAGGATAATCAAGTTTTTCATCCTTATAAATATTTACGTACCCCGATTTAAGGAATACATCGCTAAGAAATGTTGTTCCGTTGAAAGATATAAGTGGCTTTAAGGAAAGAAACCCTGCATAAGGCCTGCTTGTTGACTTTGGTACATATTTATTAACTTCGCTCTTAAAATTACTTATAATGCTCTCCCCTTCCGGAGTTTTAAATATCCTGTTAAGTTTTTCCAGTGTAGTTATCACTCCGTCAACACTTCTCGGGTTCAGTACAAATACTCTGAAGCCCAGATCTATTAATGATTTGTATGTTACCTGCGAATTCCCTTCAATCGTCAGCAATATTAAATCAGGGTTTAACTTTGTAATTATTTCCAGATTAGGGTCAAGCATCCCTCCGACAACGACCTTGCTTTTAGTCTGTAGAGGATAATCACAGTACTTTGTTACACCTGCAAGATTAGTATCTGCCTGTATAAAGTAAATTGACTCTGTTATACTCGGCGCTAATGAAACAACACGTTTAGGTATCTCTTTAAAAACGAAACTCTTTCCTAAATCATCTTCTAAGTTTATTTCCTGCTTCATAGTTTTACTGGTGCAGGAATAAAATACAAGTAATAAGATAAATATTAAAAACCTTTTCATGTCTTCAGCTTCTTCTTCTTTGCAGCAGGAAACAATATGTTATTCAGTATAAGCCTGTAACCGGGAGAATTCGGATGTACATTTAAATCAGTTGCAGGTGCTCCAACAAGGTGTGCATAATCCTCAGGGTCGTGACCTCCAAAGAACGTAAACGTTCCCTTTCCATAATTTCCGTGTATGTATTTTACGAGATTCAGACCTTCGTTCATTCCCATCACAACGACACTGCTCTTCAGAAACTCTTTCCTGAATCCGCTCGTCTGCCCCATAAATCCAGCTACAAGCGCTGTATGGCACTGCGTAAGCATACTCGGCACAGGGTCAAGTTTTGCGGCAAACTCTATCAGCTTAAAATAATCACTGTACTGCCCTATCGCTAACAAATCCTGAGTAATATCAATCGTTGAATATTTGTAAACGTAAGGATTTAATTCTACCTGAAAATTCTGGAGTGCAAGGCATTCTGAGAAATCAAGCTTACTGTTTGCATCAGGGTCAAAAGGGTCGCCGTCATACATAACATCACAGATATCTGTGTTCTGACTCGCGAGTGCAATGTCATAAGTGTCTGTTGCACTGCACATCGTGAAAAGGAATCCTCCGTTAGAAACATATTCTTTTAATTTCTGTACGACTGCAAGTTTAAGTTTAGAAACTTTACCAAAGCCCATTCTATTTGCCATCTCTTCATTCGTGGCTTTCTGCGTAATGTACCAGGCAGATGCACCGTAATTTGCGAAGAACTTTCCGTACTGACCCGTAAAATCTTCATGATGTAAATGTATCCAGTCAACTCCTTTTAGCTTACCTGTAAGAACTTCCTCATCCCACATCTTCTGGTATGGTATTTCTGCATAATCAAGTACAAGCTGAACAGCATCATCCCAGGGTAATGCATTAGGGGGAACATAAACAGCAATCTTAGCCACTTTCTCAAGTCTCACAAGGTCCATATTATTATTTTCATCTTTCACATCGGCATATACCCTTGCAGTCTCTGTCCCGTCCAGCAGTTCATATGAAACATCCTTTGCTTTGCACTCTTCCTTGAGTTTAGAAGAATAATCATACATGAAAGAACCCCCGCGGTAATTCAGAAGCCAGTCAAGTTCCCTTCCCTCAAGCAAATGTCTGTATGCAATACCGTATGCTTTCAGGTGATTGTTCTGTCCCGTACTTTCCATCGGTACCAGTAGTTTTGTCTGTGAAAGAGCAAATCCATTTATACAGAATAATATCAGGACTATTTTTATCGTTTTAAAATTCATATAATCAAATTAATTTACAATAAGTAAATCTTCAATGTTAATACGTACAATATTTGGGAAAAGATAAATTATACATTCTTGCGTTTGAATCGTCTTGCGATGAAACATCGGTTGCTGTTCTGCAGAATGACAAAGTTATATCCAACGTCATTCTCTCACAGGAATACCACACAACATTCGGCGGAGTGGTCCCTGAGATAGCATCGAGGGAACATTTACGCAAGATAGTTGAGATGACTGATGCTTCACTTAAGAAAGCAAACCTTGAAATGAAGGATATAGATTTAGTTGCAGCAACTTCTGAACCTGGATTAATCGGTGCAATACTTATAGGCTTAAGTTTTGCAAAATCTCTCGCAGCAACATTAAATAAACCGTTCATTCCCATAAATCATATACACGCACATTTGTATTCTGCTTTTATTAACGACAATAAACCTGAATTCCCGTTCATTGCACTTATAGTTTCGGGCGGACACACTTTATTAATTCTCGTTGAAGATTTCTTTAAGCATAAAATACTCGGCACCACGATCGACGATGCAGTCGGCGAAGCATTCGACAAAGTTGCAAAAATGATGGGACTCGGATATCCCGGTGGACCTTTAATAGACAGGTTTGCAAAGAACGGTGATATAGGTTTTCATGAATTCCCGATATCAGTAATAAAGAATTCAAAATACAATTTCTCATTTTCCGGAATAAAGACATCGGTATTGTATTACTTAAGAGATAATAATTTTCAGTCTTTAAAGAATGATAAACTTATATCAGATATTTCAGCTTCATTTCAGCACGCAGCAATAAAAACTTTATTCTCAAAAGTAAAAAAAGCTGCACGCGAGTATAAAGTGAAGGATGTTGCAATATCAGGTGGTGTTTCAGCAAACTCCTACCTGAAGCAAATGTTTAAAACTCTTGAAAGAGATGGGTACCGAATCTACATACCCGAATTAATCTATACTACCGATAATGCCGCAATGATAGGCATCACGGCATATTATAAATACTTAGCAAGTAAAGACAAAGAATATTTTTTCAAGGAGTCATTCTCTGTTAAAGCCAGACCCCGACTGGACTACAACAACTTTTAGTCCCCTTTTCTTCTCATTTTTTTCTTCCCATATTTTCCGAATCCCAGGTAAACGAATATCGCAACTACCAGATGAATCCAGAACCACGGACTCGATGTACCAAGATTGTCCGCTACATAAATCAAAACCAGGACACGCGGCAGAAATACCGTCAGCAGTGCGTCACCGACGAACGGCATGTTATTCGCAGGAACCTGATGAATAAAATAATAAACAATCAATATTGTTCTCGGAAGAAACAAGCTTAATACCAGAAATATTGTATCCATATTATGAATTTAATTTAACCTTGAAAGCTCTGTATATCTTAACTAATTTTGAATATTAATTCAATACAAAATATAATTCTTTGATTATATCATATTTAACGTAAAACTTAAAACAAAGTTATGAATATTATAACACTTCTTGAAAAAAACATTGACCTCGTCGTAGAAAAATCCTGCACACAAATCTGCGAAGTTAAACTTAAAGGTTATACCAAATCCGGTGCCACTATGACTAAGCAGAAACTTATCAGTCTTTACAAGAAAGTAATTGAATGTGCCAGGAAAAAAGAACTCATTCCTATGCTTCAGTACACTGAAAAGATTGCTAAGGAAAGGTTTGCCAGCGGATATGACCTGCACGAAGTACAGACTGCGATTAACTCAATCGAAGAAAATATCTGGCAGTTAATATTTAAAAATATAAAAGCTAATAAGCTCGCAGAATCATTAGGACTTGTAAGTTCCATATTAGGTGCGGGTAAGGATAACCTCGCGAGAAACTATGTGGCACTCGCAACTAAGACAAAGGTTTCGACAATTAATCTGCAGAGTCTGCTCAGCGGAAGTGAGAGTATTGCTGATAACGGTTAGGAATACAGATATTTATTCAAAGATTATTTAAACCCAATTACAATTTAACATTTGTTGTATCGGAAACAGAATAATTCTATATACCTGTATCTTTTAATTTATTCTTGCGTAAATATATATTATATTACATAAACAATCTTAAAAATTAAAAGGAGAGTATGTTATGAGAAAATTATCATTTACATTTGTTTTACTTTTTGTGGTTTCACTTCTTTTTGCTCAGGTTAATAACAAAAGGGCAGTTTCCAGTGCGTTCGATGATGGTAAAGTCCCTTACGGCCATATATTAAAATATGGTTTAACTCTGTTAGAAAATTATCCTGGTTCAATTCCAAATTCTTCCAGTTTCTGGGATTATCAGACCAATGGCGCAAGTTTAAACGGTCTTTATGTAAGAAACGATACAATTATTGTTGCTTATCCGACTGTCGACTCAACCGATGCTTTAGGAGTAACTTCAAGAGTAGCCTATTATATTTACAGCGATAATGGCGGGGTTACCTGGAGCGACCCGTTGAAGGTTCAGGATTTACCAATGAGAAGCGGATACCCTGAAATATATTTATTCCAGAACAGCGGTATGTCAAGTGTTGTAGTATCAGGCAGAAAGTACAATGCCTCAGGTTCACGCGGAGGTGTCTGGGCTGATGCAGTTTTTGGTTTAGGTTCATTTTCAGGTCAGAACGTTCCTGATCCGGGCAGAGATTATTTCGGATATTATCTTGGAAATAATACTTATGGCGGTATTTACAGTTCACCAAACGCAGCAGCAACGAGTGATAGTTTAATATTTGTAAAGTACAATGTTGCTTCAAACACATTTTCAGGGAAAACAATGGTTGTTGAACCTTTAAATGGTATTGCAGCAAATGTACGCTATCGTTTTGTGGCAAATTCCACAGGCACGAATATGTTTGTAATGTGGTATGACAATACTGTTGGTGCTTATTCGATGAAATACAAAACATCCTCAAACGGCGGAACAAACTGGAGTGCACTCGGAACTTTACAAACAGCTTTTGGTTTTGGCGGAGTTGTTAACAGCGATACCTGCAGTCCATGGTTCGGAATAGATGCTGCTTTCAAACCTAACACAACAACATGGGGTGCAGTATGGAGTACCTTATATCCGACAGCTACAGGACAATCTTCAGGCAGTGCACAGGGTTGCAAGATTCTTTTCTCCTCCCCTGGTGTGAATGGCGGTCTTCCTGTTGAAGTTGCAGGCAAATTAAATATGCCATTAATATCTAATCCGACTTTATTTGAAAACAGACAGGCACTGCAGGTTGGTTCAACACCTGTTTCACACCCGTCTATAGCTTATTCAAGCGACGGTTCAAGAATAGTATGTACATTCTCTGCTTTCCAGCCAGGAGACAGTCTTGATGGATTTACATTCCAGGATATTTATTATACTTATTCTGATAATGGCGGTTCAACATGGGCAGTCCCTGTTAACTTAACAAACACTCCGACATGGGATGAAATGTATCCTGAATTATCTGAAACAGGGAACACAAACACATCATTCAAGGTTAAATTCCAGGCAACACGCGGACCCGGGTCATCATCTTTCACAGATAATGCACCTGTTTACAGGGTGTACAATATTTACAAAGCATTTAATATTGTAGGCATTGAAAATATTGGTTCAGCAGTGCCATCAAATTTTGGACTCAACCAGAATTATCCGAATCCTTTTAACCCTGTTACAAAGATTCGTTTCGACGTTGCTAAATCTTCAAAGATTACTCTGAAAGTTTTCAACATAGCAGGACAGGAAGTGGCAACACTTGTAAACAGTGAATCAGTAACCGCAGGAACTAAAGAAGTTACATTCAATGGTTCATCATTACCAAGCGGAATCTACTTCTACACACTTTCAAATTCCGAAGGTTTTAAAGAGACAAAGAAGATGATGCTCATAAAATAAAGTATCATAAAATATTTATACTAAAGTCTGCAATTTACAGTTGCAGACTTTTTTTTACCCCTGATTAACCAATCGCTAATACTGGATTTACTATCGTTCATCTGTTTTAGTCTTCCTTTGTATATTATTTATTGTAATTCCGAACAAATCTGTCTAAATTTGTTCAGAAATTATTTATAAATTGTTCTTTGAATTTTAAGCAATCTAAGAATACATTGTTTCTCCTTTAAAGGGGCAATAAAGTTTGTACCTTTAAAATAGAAATTGATGGTTTTTCATAATGTTCTCCTCTCATAACTCGCTTCTTAATGATTGAAGCGAGTTATGTATAAAAAGAGAAATTCTAAAATTGTTTTTTCATAGTGATTCGTTCTGAATACTCCCAAATTATTCAGAACCTCCTTGCCCGAAAGACCAAGGGGCAAACATTTATGTTTGGTTAAGTAGGGCTTTTATTTAAAGATAGGATTTATAAAGATTACCATACTCGAGAGCTGCCTGTAAACACATACCCTATTCCTGCAGGCAGCTCATTTTTTCTGTTTATATTTCAGGCTAACGGAATAGTGAAACTGAATGTACTACCCTTACCCTTTTCGCTTTCTGCTTTTATAACTCCGCCGTTTAACTCTATCATTTCCTTGCAAAGTATAAGACCAAGTCCTGTTCCTGTTTCTTTCATTGTCCCGATTCCAGATAAATGCTGGTCTATCCTGAACAATTTATTCAGAGTGCTGCTATCCATTCCGGTTCCGTTATCTGAAATCTTAATCTCAATAAAGCCATCTTTCAATTCACAGTCAATATAAATTTCACCATTCTGATTCGTAAATTTAATGGCATTTGATATTAGATTCTGAAGTATCGAGTTCAGCATATTGCTGTCGGCATTTACGAAAACATTTGTATCTGCATTATTTGAAACTGAGATCCTTTTCCTTATGGCATTTGAAATGCAAAGTTCTAATACCGAACTTATTGCAGTAAACAAATTCAGTTTTACAGGAGCAACTTCAATCCTGCCAGTCTGAAGCCTTGACCATTGTAACAGATTGTCCAGCAGGTTGTACGCATTCTTTGAAGTTGTTCGTATATAACCAATGTATTCTTTCTTTTCATCTTCCGTCATATTTTCATAATCAGTATGAAGGAAATCCGAAAAACCAAGCAATCCCTGAAACGGATTCTTAAGGTCATGTGCTACTATAGAAAAGAACTTATCTTTACTCGCATTAAGGGATTTCAAATCCTCGGCATATTTCATCAATGCTTCCTGAACCTTTTTATGCCCGGTCATATCTGCCGCTATACCCCTTATCCCGGCTATTTTCCCGTCTTTCAATATTGGTACTGCATTAATACTAAGCGGTATTCTCTTGCCGTCCTTCGATAAACATGTGTATTCAATCCTGCTGTCCATATTATCTTCAAATACCAGTTTCCTGTTCTCTTCCAGCATATCCTGTTCCTCTGGCACAATTACATCTTCAACTTTTACACCCCTTATAAGGTCCTCCTGAGTAAAATTCAGCAGTTTCAGACCGTAACTGTTGGCATAAGTGAAACGCCCATCAATATCAGTTTCGTATATAGCTTCAGGCAAGAGTTCTACTATATCCTGGTATTTTCTCTTACTGTCGTTTAGATCCTGTTCTATTCTTTTCCTGTACTTTATTTCCTTTTCAAGCTTGGAATTCTGATATTTCTGGTCTTTGATTTTTACTAATGAACCTACCATTACTCCGAATATCAGAAAAACCAGAATTACAAACCACCATGATTTATAGAAAGGTGATTCAATCGTAATCGAGCCCGATGTTTTAACCTCACTCCATTCTCCTGAAAAGTTTTTTACCATAACGGAAAATTTATATTCGCCGGGACGTACATCAATGTACTTTACTTTATCGAGCATTGACTGTTTTACTTCCTGCCAGTCTTTATCGTAGCCTTCGAGTTTATACCGGTACACCATCAGATCTTCATTGACGTATGAAATCCCCCTGAAATTAAAGATAAGAGTATTATCGATGTAAGGAACAGAGTTATTTTCGTCAAGATAATACTGTACTCCTTTACTGTCCTCCAGATCGAGAAGATTTACTTTAGGTACCGGGATTTTAATGTGATTGTATTCGGGCATATAACAGGTCAGTCCAAGGTCAGTACCAATCCATACTCTTCCTTTTGAATCGAGTAAACCTGCGGCACGGTTCGTCTCGTGTCCGGAAAGTCCGTTGTGAGTATTCAGGACTTCCAGTTTCCCTTCCCCGTCCCATTTAAAAACACCGTCGTTTGAGCCAAGCCAGTAATTTCCGTCTCCGTCCTGCAATATAAAATAAACAGGTCTTGTAATGTTAATGCCGTTTTTATTGTACTTAACAATCTTTCCATCTTCAATTGCAAACAAACCGTTTGATGTTCCTACGAATTCAATTCCGGCTTTATTCTTATAATAGGCATAAACATTTTCAGACTTGCTCCCTTCCGATGAAGGGACTCTTCTGGCTTCTTTATCATCCAGATACCAGAGACCGTTTATACCCGCAACGTACACGCCCCCTTTGTCCGATGGGAATATTTTTCTGATAGTATTGTTAACTTTATCAGAATGTTCATACTCAACAAATTTACCATCTTTTAAGAAGTAAATTTTGTTACGATTTCTATTCAGATAGTTACTCCCTACCCATATTCTTCCTTCCATATCCTGCTGTATGCACGAATAAACTGCATTATCATTATTACTATACCATTTTATATTCCCGTCAGGTTTGATTTTTCCCACACCCAATTCATTTGCAGTAAACCATACGTCCCCGTCCCTGTCTCTGAACATATCAAGAACTCTTGTAGAATGGAATTTTCCTGAATTAAACGGAATCCGCCTGAACTTATTGTCATTCTCGAGAAGTGTCAATCCGTTATTATGTCCAAGAAGATACGTACCATCTTTAAATTCCATGAAAGCTGACACCTCGTTCTCAAGCATCCCATTGATTTCGAAGTAATTAACGATAGACATCTTACTTATTTTATCGAGTCCCCTTGAATCCGCAAACCAGACATTATCCTCATTATCGTTGAAAACTGAAAGAGCACCGTTAGAAGTGAAACCATTATTGCTCATCAGTGGAAAAACCCTTGAAGTATTTCTGTCTAAATAATACTTTTTCCAGTTATTACCAAAGAATATCTTCTTACTTTTATGAAAACACATAAAAGCTTCATTGCCAATCGAAAACTCAGGTATTGTTAAATCAATTTTGTAGACCATAAACTTATCGTTTTCAAAATAACCAATACAATCTGTTGACATAGCCCATAGTTTTTCATTCGGAGTGCCTTTATTCTCAAATTCTATCGTAAGAAGTTTACTCGACAAACCGTTTAATTTATCGTTCAGACTCCAGTCCGGTTTTTCATTTTCAAGAACACACAAACCAATTCTTGTTGATAGATAGAACTTACCCTTGTTTGCTATTACCTTTGTTACAACATTTTTTTCAGGAATATCTGATATAAGGATTCTCTTCCACGTATTATCAGAATAAATATAAACACCGTTATTGCACCCCATGCAGATAACAGGTTTATTATTCACATACAT
>JBMOHR010000025.1:0-22924 GCA_049317745.1 Ignavibacteria bacterium | reverse complement strand
ACGTAATACAATTCTTCGATGAAACAGGAAGAACAATGGTACATCGCGAACCGCAAGACGGTTCATCAGACTACAGACTCGGAACTCAGCTTATAGTTCAGGAAGGTCAAACCGCTCTTTTCTACAGAGACGGAAAAGTCCTCGATGAATTCGGCCCTGGTCGTCATACACTTACTACCGAGAATATTCCGTTCCTGACAAAGTTGATCAGCCTTCCATTCGGCGGCAAGTCACCTTTCCAGGCTCAGGTTTATTTCGTTTCTCAGAAGAAGTTTATTGATTTAAAATGGGGGACTAAGTCACCTATTAATTTCCGTGATTCTGAACTTACTTTTGTTCAGCTTCGTGCATCAGGTAAATTCTCTATCCGTATTAAGGATTCAAGATTGTTTATGTCTGAACTCGTCGCAACTCAGGGTCTTTTCTCAACTAATGAAGTTGAAGATTATTTAAGAGACGGTATCGTTTCAAGACTTAATACTGTACTCGGTCAGAACCTGAAAACCATTTTCGACCTTGCACAGTTCTATCCGCAAATCGAAACAGGTGTTAAAGCTGCTGTAGCAGATTTCTTCGCATCCCATGGTATCGAACTTACTGACTTTATAGTTGTCGGTATCGTTCCGCCTGAAGAAGTACAGGAAAAAATCAACGAAAGAAGTTCTATGGGAGCAGTCGGAAACCTCGACTCTTATATGAAGTTCAAGGCAGCTCAGTCACTCGAGAAAGCAGCTGAAAACGAAGGCGGTGGCGGTATGGCAGGACTCGGCGCAGGAATGGGAGCTGGTATGCTTATGGCTAATATGATGGGTAATATGACGCAAGGTGTTAACCAGCAGGGCGGACAACAACAAAACAACCAGCAGCAGGCAGCACCAAAGATGACTATGGACGAAATAATGTCAGCTATTGAAAAACTTGGCAAGATGAAAGAGATGGGTTTGATAACTCAGGATGAGTTCGACACTAAGAAGAAAGAACTTCTTGCTAAAATGTAATTACGTTTTAAATTTCAAATTTAAACTATGCAAACGCTAACACAGTCTAAAATTGTTTGTCCGCAGTGCGCGGGTGAGAATGAAATTCCCGCAGACGGTAAGTTTCTTGAATGTACCTTCTGCAGTTCAGCAATATATTTCGATAAGAGTAAGGTAGTAAACCACTTCGTTATTAATTCTAACTTTAACGAACAGCAGGCAGAAGGAAATTTAAGAAGATGGATGGCGGGTAACTTTCACGTTAAAGACCTCGATAAGAATGCCGTTATCTCTGCTAAGAATTTCTATTACTTTCCGCTCTGGTATTTTAAGTCCGATTCAGCACACGGAGACGTAATTTATCTCCAGCCCGCTACTTCAACTTCGGTCTCTGAAATCAAGAGTATTAAAATTCCTGCCGGAAGTATGAAGAGTTATAACAAGAAAGATTTTGATGAAAAACAATTCGTTGCTCCTGACGTTCTTTACGATTCAGCTAAAAGCTGGCTCGAACAGACTGGGGTTACGCCGGACATTGTCGCAGAATCAAACCTTGTGCATATTCCGTTCTATCAGTTCTATTATACTTATTTAGGAAAACAGTATACTGCAATGGTTGAAGCTTCATCAGGTATGGTCTACGCTAACATCTGGCCTACCAAAAGTGAAGTGCCTTTCCGTATGCTCGCAGGTTTAAGCATTGTAACATTCCTCTTCGTAAGTATTATCGCATTCGTTATCGCAATCGCAATGGGCGGTAAGGCAACATCAAGTTCTCTTATGGTAGGTGAGATTATTAAAATCTTCGGGTATGGTGCAGCAGCAGTTCCTTTAATTATTATTGCATATTTCGTTGCAAAGAAAGTATAGATTATGGAAGAAACAGTCACACAACAGGCAATCAAGTTAAAGAAGGACAAAATTATAAAGGGTATTACCTGTCCTTCCTGCAGCGGTGAACTCGATATCTCTGAAGGTATCAGGTCGCTAAACTGCAAGTTCTGCGGAACTCTCCTCGTCGCTAAAGGACTCGGAAGTTCTATGCGCTTCTACGTTCCAAGGAAATTGAAACGTGAAGATGCTATCAACAAAGCGTTCACCTGGCTCGGAAGCGGTCTTGCAAAAGCAAAAGGTCTTAAGACTAATTCAAAAGTTACAGAAGCATTTCTTACTTACATTCCGTACTGGCGTGTTACGGCAGACGTTGTCGGATGGATTTTCGGACAGGAGAAAAAAACCCGTACTTCCAACGGCAGGACTGAAACGTATTACGTTGATGTTGAAAAGAAAGTAATGAAGACTTATGACAGAACTTATTCTGCCTGCGATGTTTCCGAACTCGGTGTTAAGCAGGTCAACCTCACAGGCGATGAAATCCGTCCCGTTGAAATGGAAACACTCCAGAGAGATGGGATGATGTTTAATATAGTATCTTCTGAAAAAGAAGCTTTTGAATTTGCTCTCGAACAGTTTGCAGGAGATGCAAGAGCATCTGCATCTGTTGACAGGATTACTTTCGAACATACTGACTTAATCAGAAAACAAATATCTATAGTGTATTATCCCCTCTGGGTAATCAGGTACACTTTTGCAAACCGTACTTATCAGGTAGTAGTCGACGGTGAAGACGGAACAATCTGTTACGGCAAAGCCCCGGGTAACAATCTCTACAGGGCAGTCATCGGAATTATTGGTACTGGCGCAGGAATGTTCCTGACGACTTTCTTCGGTGCATTTGCAATGGCAGGAAGCAATAACTCAACTAAGTTTGCATTCGCTGTTTACATTATAGCATTCATAATCGGAATTATTTTAATCCGTAAAGGTTATAAACGTTTCAGGTACGGCGGTGAAATTGAAGAAGGAACGGGTATAGTCACTCAGTCTGCTGTTAAGAAAACAGTTGCGGGTATTAGCAGTAATGATATGAAAAGCGAAGCAGTGGAATTTACTAAAAACGCAGCTATGTCTGTAGCAATCGGTGCTATAGCAGGTGCAATATTTAACAGGAATTAATTATGGCAGAATTTAAACTTGAAGCAATAAAATGTAAGAACTGCGGAAGCGGTTTAATGGTCGAAGTAAATGACTTCGTCACATACTGTACAAACTGCGGAAGCGGTTTTGAAATTGTTGACGGTGTACTGCAGCCTATCGAAGTTAACTTTGCAAACGCTGCCATCCGTGATGAAGGTGAAATGGTGTATAAACCTTTCTGGATTCTTAACACACACGTAACAATTCTTGAACGTACATCAAGCGGCGGCTTCTTTAAAAATCTCTTCGGAGGCAACGACGGTTCAGGCGGAGATATAAAGTTCTACATCCCGTCATTCTATGCACCGGTCGATAAACTTAAAGAACTTGCATATACTTTTACACAGAAAAATCCCGTTGCATCTCCACAGAAGTACAACACAAAACTCACGGGTTATGCATTCGGCAGGGAAGACGCGGAAAAAATCGCAGAGTTTATTCTCATATCATTCGAAGCTGAAAAAAGCGACATAATGAAAACCTTCCGCTACGAAATGAAATTCAACAACTATGAAATTCTCGGAATCCCGTTCTACAAACAAGCCGATGGCAGGCTCAAAGACGGCCTACTCGGAATCACAATATAATTTTTCAGTATACATCAATTATTCGTTGATTATAAACGTACTCGTTCCCAAGCTCCAGCTTGGGAACGCATTATTACAATCAATTAATCCTTTAATTAAATCTGCGTAATCTGAGGATTAAGATCTCATGCTTTATTTCGTGACTTTCGTGTATTTCGCGGGAAAAGCTCTTTCTTTGATTTTATCTCTAACCCTGAAAAATCTCTTCTTTAATTCGTGTAATTCGCAAAATTCGTTTAATTCGTGGACGTCTCTTTCTCTGATTTTAAAAAATCTCTTAATCAGTTAAAATCAGTCATAATCGTCTTTTATCAGTGTGCAATTTCTTTATCAAATTCTAACTCCTATCATATTCCTCCCAAATTCCGTATTTTTGTCTATGCAATGCAAAATATGTGAAAATACCACTGAGTTCTTTTCCGACGCGGAAATACTCTTTAAGTATAAAATTAAATACTATAAATGCCCGGACTGCGGCTTCATCCAGACCGAAGAACCATACTGGCTCGATGAAGCATACAGCGACGCTATTAACCACAGCGACATCGGACTCCTGAAAAGAAACTCCGACCTCGTCTGCCCGACAGGCAACGTATTATCAAAATATTTTGACGCCTCTAAAAAGTTTATAGACTACGGTGCAGGTTACGGCGTTTTCGTTCGTATGATGCGCGACAGGGGATTCGACTTTTACTGGCAGGATAAATACTGTGATAACCTTTACGCAAAAGACTTCACTTACAAAGAAAACGAAAAATACGAAGCCCTTACAGCCTACGAAGTATTTGAGCATCTTCCCGACCCTGTAATTGAATTAGTAGAAATGCTGAAACATTCTGATAACATTCTATTCAGCACTTATTTAATTCCGGCAGGTAATCCAAAACCTCTCGACTGGTGGTACTTCGCACTCGATCACGGTCAGCACGTTTCGCTCTACACTGAAAAATCACTCACTATACTCGCAAAGAAATTCAATAAGAATTTAATCTCAAACGGAAAGAATATTCATCTCATAACAAATAAGAATGTCTCCGGCTTTAACTTTAAACTTTTAACAAAACCGTACATATCCGAAACTCTCTCAGTACTTTACAAAAAGAAATCACTGCTCGACTCTGACTATCAGAAAGTACTGTCGAACCTAAAACCCAAAGGAGAATAAACTTGGGCATAGTCCGTAATCAGGCAATCAAGAATTCATTCTTCTCATACATCGGCGTCGCTCTGGGATATGTAAACTTAATCCTGCTGTTTCCTAATTTCTTCTCAACCGAACAGTTTGGCTTAATACAACTTTTAATCAGCGTGGCTGAAGTCTATGCACTCGTTTCTGCAGTCGGACTTGCAAACAGCGTTACAAAGTTTTTTCCTTACTATAAAACAGATGATAAACATCATAACGGATTCTTAACTTATTTATTCTTGATTTCTTTTTCAGGCTTTATAATAGCATCCATTATTTATCTTTTATTCAGGCCATTGATAATTAGTGCTTATATACAGAAGTCTGCAATGTTTGTCGATTATTATTTTATCCTCATTCCGTTTGCCTTATTCTCTCTGATGTTCAATGTTTTTGAAGCGACCGCAAGAGCAGTTTTCAGAACAAGTTTTGCAACATTTGTCAGAGAAGTTGCATTAAGAGTTTTAACAACAGTCGGCATCTTTCTGTTTATGTATAATATTCTCGATTTCCATTCATTTGTGATTTATTATATACTGATTTACTTTGTATGTGCAATACTTATATTTATTCAGATAATCATTACAAGAGAATACTCCTTTACTGTATCCTTTAAGTATTTTCAGAAGACTAAACTTACCGAAATTCTTAAATATGGCGGTTTCACACTAATATCGGGGGCAGCAATGCAAACTGGCTTAAGAATTCCTGCTCTTATGATTGGTTCTATGGTTGGTCTGTCAATGGTTGGTGTTTACAATTTGTATTACTATGTTGGTTCAATGATATACGTTCCAATGCGTGCACTTTCAAGAATATCAGTCCCCGTTATTGCAACTGCCTGGAGGGATAACGATTTTAAGAAAATAAATGATATTTACAGAAGGACTTCACTGATACAATTAATTCTTGGTCTGATTATTTATATCGGAGTTATAATTAATAAACATAATCTGTTCTATTTCCTGAAGAATTCAGAATACGTTGTTAACTTTATATTCTTTCCCATAATAGGACTTGGAATATTAATCGATGTTGCAGTTGGTCTGAATTCAGAAATAATTGTAAACTCGCCTAAATACAAGTATGATTCAGTGTTTAATGTAGTTCTCTTTCTTGTAAGCGTAATTGCCAATTATATTCTGATTCCAATCTCTGGTGGAATAGGAGCCGCGATGGGCTTTGTCCTCGCTTACTTCTCTTTCAACTTCTTAAAATGGTTGTTCCTCTACCGCAAATACGGAATGCAGCCATTCGATTATAAACAGTTGATAGTTTTATTCTTAGGAGGTGTGGTATTCTTAATCGGTGATAACATCCCTGTTATAGACAACGTTTTTCTTGATATAATTATCAGAAGCTCTATAGTCAGTTTAATCTATGGAGTTGCGATTTTAGTCTTTAGGATTTCCCCTGACTTAAATGAAAGATTTACTGTATATAAAAGGAAACTTTTAAAAAACAAATAGTATTTATAGTTTTTCATTTTTATCATATCCCACTTTATTTACTTGTTAAAAATAGCTTGAATCTTTTATAATAATTATAGACATTTATTGAAATAACTTTTCCCAATTAAAAAGTTTGCTATGAAAAAGTTAATAATACTAATATTGTTGCTTTTACTCTTCTCTGACAATAGTATTTGTCAAACTGGCTGGTTTTCTTTACCTGTTAATGCACCAAACTGGGTTATTTCCGTTAAGTTTCTTAATCAAAACACTGGATATTGTGCTGGTTGGTCTGGAGTAATCAAAAAGTCCACCGATGGAGGTAATAATTGGTTTTCAATTGCACCTGGCCAATCTATAAATTATCAATCTTTAGTTTTCTTTAATTTGAATACTGGATTGGTAGTTGGAAGCAGTGGTGCTGTTATTAAAACTACAAATGGTGGAACAAATTGGCAAATCCAAAATAGTACGACCAGCTCCATACTGAATGAATTGAAATTTGTAAATGAGTTTACTGGATGGGCTGCAGGTTATTCAGGAACAATTATTAAGACAACAAATTCCGGAGATAATTGGATTTTACAGCCAACTGGTACAACTCAAAATTTAACATCTATATGTTTCGTAAATCCTAATTATGGCTGGGCTGCAGGTGATAATGGAATGGTTTTAAGGACTACTAATGGTGGCATTAATTGGACTACTGTTAATGTTGGTATTAGTAATAATACTGGAAGAATGTCCTTCCTTAATCAAAATACAGGATGGATTCCCGGAACAAATGGCTTAATGCTAAAAACAACAAATAGTGGAAATACTTGGCAGTTATTAAATACCGGTATTACGAATTATTTAATAATGGTAAACTTTCTTGATTCACTAACTGGTTTTGCTATTGGGTCAAATGGTGTAGTTATTCGTTCCAATGATGGTGGTAATACGTGGTCACCTCAAACCACTACCACAACAAACAATCTTCGTGAAGTTTTTATGCTAAACTCTACTACAGGTTGGATTGCTGGTGATAACAATACCATGTTGAAAACTACTTCAGGTGGATATTCTTTACCACTTTCTCCGGTATTAATATCACCGCCTGACAATTCTGTTAATTTACCTTTGGCACCAACACTTACTTGGGGCTTAGTTTCAGGAGCTCAAAATTATACTGTTCAAATATCTACTACTCCGACTTTCGCAATTATTACTGATTCAACAACTATTAATGGTTTTCAATATTCAATACCCGGTGGAAAACTTCAACTTGGGTACACATATTTTTGGAGGGTCAAAGCAAATAACACTATTGGCTCAGGTTTGTGGTCATCAGTTTGGAATTTTGCTACACAGATAGGACCTTCAGCACCAACAGCTCCTGTTTTAGTGTCCCCGCCAAATTATGCATTAGATCAACCTAGAACTCCAACTCTGATTTGGGATTCTGTTGCTTCTGCTACAACTTATAAGATTCAAGTTTCAACCGTTTCTAATTTTGGTGTTATTGTAGATTCCTCAACAGTTGTTGGAAGCCATCAATATATTGTCCCCAATGGAAAACTGTTTGATAATATCACTTATTTTTGGAGAGTTAATGCATCTAACCAATATGGTACAAGTGGCTGGTCAAGTGTATGGAGGTTCACAGTAAATCCAACCGGATTAAGTTTTGTTAGTGGTATAGTTCCATCTGATTATATTCTGTATCCCAATTATCCAAATCCCTTTAATCCTGTAACAAAGATTAAATTTGACATTCCTAAACAATCATTCAATGTTGTTGCAATTTATGATGTTCTTGGTAAGCAGGTTGACAAAATATTTGAAGGTTATTTATCTACAGGCAGATATGAAACTATTTGGAATGCATCTAGCTTTAATTCCGGCATCTATTTTGTTAGACTAATTTCAAATGATTATACAAACACTAAGAAAATGTTATTGCTGAAATAAGTTTTGTTAATAATAAAATTCTAAGAAAGGGCTTTATAAAAGTCCTTTCTTAATTTGTTCAAATTTCATTTATAATGAACTGGTGTAACCCCTGAATTTCCTGTACTGTCTAAATGGATGATTTCTCTCGTCAGCATCTTTAATAAAACCATCGGAGAAATAAAAGAAATGCTATATCAGAACGAATTCGATTATTATTTCGATTCAACCAAATTCGAAAAACACTTTAACTATAAACCTGTCAGTTATTCAGAAGGCATCAAAGAGACTATTCTTTTTCTGAAATCCAATAGTTAAATTACTATTGATTTTTAATTTATATATTTATAATTTATAATTGAACCACATTTATAATTGGAAATAGTATACCATCTCTGAGTTGGTAAATAGAAGTTGTACCGATTAAATCATTTATTAACCATTTATTTAAATAATTATGAAAACAAGTTTAATTGTTTTGGTAATCCTGTTTTTATCATTTAATTTATCTTATTCCCAGAGTGGTTGGTATGCACAGAATACAAATACCACTAATCACATATTATCGGTTTCTTTTCCTAACCCTACTACAGGTTTTGCCTGCGGATGGTACGGAACATTGTTAAAAACTACTAACGGAGGAGATAATTGGTTTTCGTTGAATTACACAGGTTCAACAGGATTTCAGTCAATAGTCTTCCCTGATATTAACACAGGTTTTGCCTGTGGAAATAATGGCACAATTATTAAAACTACAAATTCAGGAGTAAACTGGTTTACTTTAAATTCTGGTACATCAAATTTATTGCTTATTGCAGATTTTCTTGATGTAAATACCGGTTATATTGTTGGCTATTCTGCCACTTTACTTAAGACAACTAACTCAGGTAATACATGGGTAACATTAAACCCTGGTACAACAGTTAATCTGTTAAGTGTAAAATTTGTGAATTCTAACACAGGTTATATTTCAGGTGATTTATCAAGAGTTTTAAAAACAACTGACGCTGGTGCTTCCTGGGTGAGCTTAGTCTCGGGTCTTTCTAATAATCTAGGGAAAATAGCATTTACTGATGCGAATACTGTTTATGTCCCTGGGACTAATGGCATTTTATTTAAAACTACAAATGGTGGTACTTTTTTTACTGCTCAAAGTACAGGAAATCCAAACTATTTAATATCTGCAAATTTTAAATCAGTTAATACCGGTTATGTTTCAGGTGCGAACGGTACTGTTATTAAAACTACAAATGCAGGTTATAATTTTGTAACTCAAACAACTCCTACTACTAATGAATTACATTGGATTTACTTTCTAAATGATTTAACCGGCTGGGCTTGCGGGTTTAACGGGACAATCCTAAAAACTACGACAGGTGGTGTATCAGTTCCGCTTCCGACTGTGCCTGTTTTGGTTTCACCTGCAAATAATTCCAACAATATTTCTATGACTCCAATTTTGACATGGAATGCATCAACGAACGCAACGTCATATACGGTGCAGATTTCTACAACCCCAAATTTTATTAATATAATTGATTCGGCAACCGTTACTTCTACTCAATATACTGTCCCTAATGGGAAATTAAATCCAACCATAACTTATTTTTGGAGGGTAATGGCAAGAAATTCTTATGGTGTTAGTCTTTGGTCAACCGTTTGGAATTTCTCAACTACTGCTGCACCAAGTGCACCAACGTTAATATCACCTGCAAATAATTCTGTCAATGTTCCGTTAACTCCAAACTTTACCTGGAATGCAGTTACAAATGCAACAAGTTATAAAATTCAAATTTCTACAAGTTCAGGGTTTGCAACAATAGTTGATTCAATAACTACATTAAGTACTAATTATCAAATCCCTGCCGGTAAGCTGAATATGAGTAATACATACTACTGGCGTGTAAATGCTTCAAATTCTTTTGGAACAGGTTCCTGGTCTGTCGTTTGGAACTTCTCTACTGCAGGAGCACCTACTGCTCCGGTATTGCTATTACCTGTCAATGGAGCTTTAGCCGTATCAAAAACACCTTTGATGGATTGGAGTGATGCAGCAGGTGCTACATCTTATAAGATTTTGATATCTACAGTTTCCAATTTTGTTGTCATTACGGACTCTTCAACCGTTACTACTTCTCAGTACCAGGTTCCAGTAGGCAAACTTCAGGATTTATTCACTTATTTCTGGAAAGTTAATGCATCAAATTCTTTCGGCACAAGTTCCTGGTCCGAAATATGGATGTTCACTGTATATCCTGATGCAATGAAAGTTCTTTCAAATACTGTACCTGATAAGTTTAGTCTGTATCAGAATTATCCAAATCCATTTAATCCAACTACAAAGATTAAATTTGATTTACCTAAAGCTTCAAACATCAGAATTTCTGTTTATGATATGAAAGGTGCCGAAGTTGAAGTTCTCTTGAATGGTAATGTTAGAGGTGGCACTTTTGAGTATAACTGGAATGCATCGAAATACAGTAGCGGAGTATATTTTGTCAGATTAGTATCTCCTGAATTTTCATCAATTAAACGCATGGTCTTAATCAAGTAAGAGCGATTACATATATTTTTACATAACAACAAATGCGCGAAAGCGCATTTGTTGTTTATATATTACCGGTTTTACTTTTTATATAGTACATTGTTAATAATTATGATATTTTTGATAAAATTAAAAGCATGGCATTAAAAGAATTAATATCACTCGATAAAAGAAGACAGATTGCAAATTTCTCTAAGGAGATTTTGACTAAATTTGCTACCTCCGCCTATTCACAGGAAGGCGAAGATATGATCCTGAGACGTATTTTTAATGATAAGAAATCCGGATTCTTCGTTGATGTTGGTGCTTTTCATCCTACAAGATTTTCTAACACTTTCTATTTCTATAAACAAGGATGGAGAGGCATTAATATTGATGCTATGCCGGATAGTATGGATAAGTTTAACAAGCAAAGGTCCAGGGACATTAATGTTGAAGTTCCTATTGCTTCAAAAAAACAAACGCTTAAGTACTTTGCTTTTAATGAACCGGCATTAAATACTTTTTCTGGCGAACTTGCAAAAGAAAGAGACGGAAAAGATGGTTATAAGGTGTTGTTCGAAAAAGATATTGAAACTTATACTTTGGCAGAAGTTCTTGATAAATATATGCCAAAAGATGTAAAGGAGATTGACTTTTTCTCCATCGATGTTGAATCTCTCGATTATGATGTGTTAATTTCAAACGATTGGAATAAATATAAACCTAAAATAATTTTAATAGAAGATTTGAAATTTGATATTAGTAATCTTTCAAAGTCTGATATAGTAACTTTTCTTGCTGAGAAAGATTATAAATTTCTCGCAAAAACAGTTAATACACTATTCTTTAAACTGAATTCATTTATTATTGACGGCTAACCACCCTCACCGCACTCCGTATATTATCATGTCGCGGAGTTTTAGGTGAAAAAGTTCTCCCGTACATACGCTTGAGTATAGTTTCATTCTCAGGTAATATTTTTCTTTCCTTTTCGGAGGCTGAAATTCCACAAAGCTTGCAGTATTAATCTGTCCTCTGCCCTGTAAATCTATTACGTAAACTGCTGTGTCTGAATTCAGGTAATAAACCTGTATCCCTGATAAATCTCCGTCCGTAAAAGAACTCTTCTCAAGTACTGCCTTGTCATACTGACTGAAATCAATGCTGTCGAGTGTAAAGTTTCTTACTAAATACGTTGAACAAGTCCCTGTTATGCTGTCAATCAGCCCGGATTTCTCATACAAAAGATAGTTACTCGTCGACGGACTCTCCACTGGACTTTCTGAGCAGGACTCTGCCCATATCATCCCCGAAATTATCAATATGTACATTATATACTTCATAGTTTCTTAAACAAACTTATACATAATATAGTTTTTTCCAATTTCCTCACGTCCAAATTCGCATTTTTGAGAAGTATAATAATAGAGGGCAGATTTTTCCTCAATTATTTTCTCGATTCTATGGCAAAATTAACGCAGTTTTGCGAAGTTTATATGTAGAGGGACTTTATCTCTGAATTATTTTTCATAAAGCATGGCAAAAATATTAATTGTGTTGTGTATTATAATAGAGGGGGGAACTACCCCTCGAAATCTTTCTCGTATGAAACGCAAAAGATGAATAAAAGGATTAAAAATATTGCCGCTTCGCTTCTTTTTCAAAAACCTGCCTTAAACAGCTAAATTTATGATATCGCCCTCCCATCGCCTTACCATCGGTCTCCCATCGGTTAAACTTAACCTAACCCGGCTTTATCATAGTCTAAACACGGTCTTATTCAGTATTAATCCATTAAACATACTTAAAACATTTTTTATAAAACTTTAATAAATCAAAATTATGGGATACGCAAAATCAGGAACCGCAGGTTCCATCAGAGGCAAAGTAGGTGACAAAATCTACAGAAAAGTTAACGGAGAAACAGTTGTCGGTCAGGTGCCGGAATTTATAAACATAAGTTACTCTCCGGGCTGTCTGAAAACAAGGTTCAGGTTCAAAGTATCAGAAGAACTTTCTAAAATAATCAAAGAGGAAGAACTCTTGTATGGTATTTGGGATAAAATGAAACCCGTCGGAGCAAATAAATTCTCAAGAATCATGAAAGCAAATTCAGGTGTCGCAACACCTAAAGGTCTTAACCAAAATAATGTTATCACCCCAAAACAAAATACTGTTCCGAACAGGTTCAGAAAGTTCTGCACCAGACTTGGTAAAAATTCAATCGGAATTACAGTTGATTCTGTCTATGCTGAGATGAGAGTGCACCGATTTAATAACCCCATTCTTGTCCCGCCATACACGGCTTATTTCATTATTTATCTGGGCAGGCAGCATAGTAGTGAAGACTTTCCCGAATTTAAAATTCTGCCGTTTAAAATAAACGTGCAGGAAGAATCTCCTGAAAAATTCCAGCACTACGAAATTAAATTCGACGAGCAGACTAAAGATATCATCAGACAATATACTGAAGCAGTGGTATTCTTTGCTCTCGTCAAATTTAATGATGAGGTGAATAAATATGAATGGTCTGAAACCGCATCTTTAGAAGTGCTTCTTTAATAGAAGTTTAATGATTAGGTCAACTTCCCCGACGTATGAGTCGGGGAAGTTAACTCAGTAAAATCAGCCATTGTCTTTTATTTTCAGTTTAACATCAATGCTCTTACCCTAAAATAATCTTTTATCAGTGAGAATCAGTACGCATCATTTCTTTTCCGCCGTGGCGGATGCCAATCTTGTCTATTGTGTTGTGCCCATCCTTAACTCTTTTCCGTTATCATCTTTGTAACTCTCTTCAAAGGTATCTGCTCGAACAATGAACTGTCTTTTATCTTTGTGAACTTAAAGGATTCTTTTGTGTACTTCCTGCTGTCGCTTAAAACGTATACAGGTTTCTCATTTATAGTAAATTTAAAAACCAGAGCAAATGTTCCTATCTTATTAACGAACATTTCATCGTTATATCCGTCGCACCCCAGTAAAAGTATATCTGTTTTCTTAATGTATTTCTCAATATTATCATCTTTTATAACCCTGACCTTAAATCCAAGCCCCTTAAGGGTTTCGGCCTGTACCAGTCCTTCTTTCCCGGGCTCTGATTCACACTGTATTATTTCAGGAAATGTTTTCTCCTTCGCCAGTTCCCTGAACACTGAAACCACCGTTGCACTGTTGCTGAACAGAACTACTGTTTTATCATTAAAATCTATTCCCTTTAAAGTATTCTTTACTATTCGTTTGTTAATACCTTCACTCTGTTTTTTAAACTCCTCCAGAAAAGTCAGATATGTTTCTCTTCTGCCTGTGACATTGTTTTCATTACTTATTAATTCGAAAACCGAATTAATAAATTCTTTAAGCAAAACCATATTAGCTGCTTCACCTGTTTTAAAGTCATACAGGTTACGCCTGATATTAATATTAATAGTTTCTATATCTTCTTCTGATTCTTTTACGTAATCCAGAATTACATTATTAAGTCTTGCCGTCATCGTCACTGACCCTGATATCCTGTCGTTCTTCAAATCGGTTGTCTCTTTCTCAAACTTCGTGTACTTTTTTGACTTAGGCAATGCATCTTTATCCGGTATAAGTAAGTTCTTTGCAAGAAAACGAAAAGCTGTTCTCTCTATATCCTTATTCTGACTTCTTCTGTTGCCTGCTACATTCAGAATCCTGATGTTATTTCTAACAATCCATTCAGCAAACTCTTCGCTTTCCGGATTTATTAATACAGGTTTTCCCGAGTCCTTTGCTATTTTCAAAGTGAGCAGAGTACCTATACCTGTAACATTTCCTGATTCATCGGTTCTGCTGAATACAACTGTTCCGTCAGAACACTTTATATTCATTTCGGTTCTTTCTGTATAATCCTTTGACTCTGTCTGAATCAATCCGAAATTCCTGAGAGTTCTGTCAGACCCTTTCTCTGTCAGATAACCTTTCGGACAGTATCCGCCTGTCTCCATTCCAACCTTCTTTGCTGCCTCAAGTCCTGCTCTGTCGGCTCCGGTTTGTCCACCGGATATAACTTTCTTAATAAATAAATTCATATACAAATATAAACATTGGAGTATAACATTCCAATTTATTTTCTGTTCTGTATCAGTATTCTTCTCTGTGAACTCTGTGAATCCTCTGTGTTCTCTGTGAACCTGTTTAAAGTACTGTTAAGGTAAATTAAATCTTTTAAATTTATTTTCATTTCTTACGCAAAACTTGTTGACTATTAAAGTTATAATGTTATATTTGTAACAATTAATTTTTGTAAATTAAAGAAATATTTGAAGTTAGCTGTTACATACAACGTTAAAAATGAAGACTCTGCAAACGCAGACCAGGCAAGCGTTTCGGCGAATGCGGCAAAGTACATAAACCGCAACCTCATCGAAAACTATCCTGAGCGTTTAGATGATACTTATGCTGAATGGGATTCGATGGAAACTATCGATGCAATTAAGTCTGCATTCGAATCTGCAGGTCATTCTGTTGAATTAATTGAAGGTGATGAACACGCATACGAAAAGTTAAAAAGTCTTAAACCAGAATTTGTTTTCAACGTCGCAGAAGGTTTTAACGGCGCTTCAAGAGAATCACAGATACCGTCGATGCTTGAGATGCTCGGCATTCCTTTCACGGGAAGTGATTCAATCACAATCGGTATCTGCCACGATAAATCAAGATGCAAAGAAATTTTATCTTATTATAACATTCCTAATTCTAAGTTCTTCATAACAGACTCACCTGTTAAGAACGATTCAGGATTTAAGTATCCAAAGTTTGTAAAGCCGCTTCACGAAGGTTCATCAAAAGGAATATACGATTCCTCTCTCGTGAAGAATCTCGAAGAGTTAAACAATGAAATCGCAAGAATCAAATCGAGTTACAGGCAGCCGGCTTTGGTAGAAGATTTTATTCCCGGTAAAGAATTTACAGTTGCTATGCTCGGCAATGGTGATGACCTCCGTGTCCTTCCCATCGTAGAAATAAACCTCGATTCAGTCCCTGAAGGATTTAACAAGATTTATTCCTACGAAGTGAAATGGTTTTTCGACACAAGAGAAAATCAACTGGACATTTTTAAGTGTCCCGCCGAAGTAGAGAAAAGTATCTATGAACATATTGAAAAAGTATGCAAGGATACTTTCAATGTTTTAAGAATCAGAGACTGGGCGCGTATCGATGTCCGTCTCGATGAAAACAACGTTCCGAACATTATTGAAATCAATCCGCTTCCGGGTATTCTTCCTGACCCTGCAGATAACTCTTGTTATCCGAAGGCAGCAAGACACGCAGGGATGGATTATAATGCTGTTCTCAACGCTGTGTTAAACGAAGCAATTAAAAGATATTCTAAAGAATAAAATTATAAATCAGAATCGTAAGCTTAAAAATTATTAAATGAAAGTAAGTATTCTATACAACGATCCGCTGCAATACACAAAAGACCGTATCTGGGATGACGGTGTTACTGATATCGATAAAGTCGATGAAGCTATTGATATGTCCGAATACGGTGTTCTCGATGAAATGAAATCTGTTCAGCGTGCTCTTAAGACAAGCAATCACGAAACTAAAATCGTGCCCGTTGCTCTCGACCCGTATAAACTTATAGACGAACTGAGAAACAACAGACCCGATATGATTTTCAATCTTTGTGAATCTCTCGACGGCGACCCGACTCAGGAAATGACTATCGCAGCACTATTCGAAATGCTTAAGATTCCTTACACTGGTTCACGTGCATTGACTCTCGGACTCGCACTCAATAAAGCACGCGTAAAAGAGATTCTGAATTATTATGATATTCCAACAGCACTGCACTTTATTTCTACCAATCCTTCAAAGTTAAACGAAGAAGGTTATCACAGACTTAAAGATAAATACCCTTTAATAGTTAAACCTTCACGCGAAGATGCGAGTATCGGTATTGAAAACAATTCAATCGTTCACGATGAAGCAGCATTAAAGAAAAGAATAGAATTTGTTCTCGATAAACATAAACAACCTGCACTGGTCGAACAGTTTATCGACGGTAGGGAAATAAACGTAAGCGTTGTCGGTAATGTAGTAAATGATATCAACGATTTAATTGTATTCCCGATTTCGGAAATTGATTTTTCGGCATTGCCATCAGAGTTACCGAAGATTGTAAGTTATAACAGCAAATGGATGTACAACACCGTAGAGTTCGCAGGAACGAAGGCAGTCTGTCCAGCACAGAATCTTTCTCCTGAACTCGAGGCATTGATTCAGAACACTGCAAGGACAGTGTATCACTTAATTGGCGCGTCTGACTACGCAAGAGTTGATTTCAGAGTTAAAGACGGAGTTCCTTATGTGCTCGAACTTAATCCTAATCCTGATATTTCTTCTGACGTTGATGAAGACACAGGATTCACAAGAAGCGGTAAGGCATACGGATGGTCTTATGAACAGTTAATATCAAACGTAATTGACTTTGCCGACAAAAGATGGAAAAGATACTATGCAGAGAAGAATTAATTGAAACAAAATGATAAGAAACTTAATAAATACTGACAGAGAAAAGATTTATAACATACTTGTTGATACTAAAAATTTCAACGAAGATGAGATTAAGATTGCTATGGAACTGATTGATGTTTATATTGATAACGAAGACCAGAAAGATTATGAAATATTTGTTGATGAGAACGATGATAAAGTTTTAAACGGTTACGTATGCATAGGTCCGAGACCACTTACAGTGGGCACTTACGACCTGTACTGGATTGCAGTTAATCCAAACGTTCAGTCGCGCGGTATCGGAAGCAAATTAATTTCACATATAGAGAATTATTTAAAAGAGAAAGCAGTTAGATTAATTTTAATAGAGACAAGCGGAAAACTTTCTTATGAAAAAGAAAGAAAGTTTTACGAAAAGAACTTGTACGATATGTTCGTTGAAATAAAAGATTTTTATAACGTCGGAGACTCTCTCGTAATTTACGGAAAGTATATCTGATGGTTAAGAGTTTAAATACATTTAATAATTAATATAAGGAAAACTTTATGGAACTTTGGCAACAAATGATAAGAGACAGCGTTCATTCTGTTGACCAGCTGGTCGAGAAATTCGGAATAGACCGTGAGATGGCGTCTAAGCTTGATGTATTCTTTCAGGCAAGGATTAACCCTTACTATCTGTCCCTTATTAGAGAACCACATGACCCTATCTGGCGTCAATGTGTTCCTGACGAAGTTGAGCTCGAGGATATAGATGCACCGGAAGACCCATTGAACGAAGATGATATGAGTCCGGTTCCGAACATCACTCACCGTTATCCCGACAGAGCTCTGTTTCTTGTGACATCGCAATGCGGGCTCTACTGCAGGTTCTGCACCCGTAAAAGAAAAGTAGGCGATTCACATAAAATATCTATGAGCACTCTTGAATCAGCGTTCAACTATTTAGAGCAGCATACAGAAATCAGCGACGTGATTCTTTCAGGCGGCGACCCGTTGATGTTAACGGATTTAATGCTTGAAAAGATTCTTATGCGCCTCCGTACTATGAAACACATTCAGGTTATACGTCTCGGTACGAAAATGCCGTGCGTATTACCGCAAAGGATTACTCCTAAGCTCGTTAATATGCTTAAGAAGTATCATCCTATCTATATCAACACACACTTCAATCATCCGTGGGAAATTACTGAAGAAAGTACACGCGCTTGTGGTATGCTTGTAGATGCAGGTTGTCCTGTTGGTAACCAGGCAGTACTTATGAAAGGTGTTAACGATAATGCAGATGTTATGAAAGACCTGATGAAAGGCCTTCTTGCTATGAGAGTCCGTCCGTATTATATATACCAGGCAGACCTTACAAAAGGAGCAAACCATTTCAGGACTCCTCTCAGCGTCGGACTCGATATAATGGATAAACTCCGCGGACATATTTCAGGACTTGCAGTACCTCAGTTCGTAATCGATGCTCCGGGCGGCGGCGGAAAGATTCCAATGCTTCCTAATTACGTCCTTTCAAGAGACGATGATAAGATTATACTCCGTAACTATAAGTATAATATATATGAATATCCCGAAGCAAAAGATGCAACAAAGGTCGCAGATAAAAATGTGTACCTCCGTAAGAGCAAAAGAAAGAAACAATCAACTCTTACAGACGCAGAATTAATCAAGAACATTAAAGTACCTGTTCTGAACGATCAGTAATAAATAATAAAATATAATATATATTAAAGGTCATCCACGGATGACCTTTTTTTATTCCCCTTACATTGTTTTAATCCCCTAATACTTTCTCTGTAGCTTCGACATTCCTGTCGGAGATTTATACAGTTTTTCTCCCACCTTGTCATTCCTACTCGCGAAGCAGATACGCGAAGCGTTTTTTAGCAGGAATCTCTACGACTACATTCCATTCTAAAATATATTGTAAGGGAAAATATGTCAATCAGTGTGCTATTACTCTCTTTTCTCTTCAAATTTCAAATTTTCAGTTTCATATTTCAAATAACTTGAAACCTTTTCCGCCTTCCCCTCGTCTTAACTACTAACAAGTTTAAAACGAAAGGAGCTTTAAAAATGACAGGCCATGATCTTCAAGAAATAGTAGTCCCGATATTTGCATTTATTTTCATATTCGGGTTTCCGGCAATAATAATTCTCTGGGCTATCTACACCAAACACAGAGAAAGAATGAGATTGATTGAAAAAGGAATCTCTCCGGATGAAGCAAAGAAGTACTTTGCAAACGTAAGTAAAAAACCACGCAATGCATTCGGCGCATTAAAATGGGGCATTTTATTCCTCTTCCTCGGAGCAGGAATATTCACCGCTAACATACTCGAACAAATGTATGATTTAAGCGATGGCGTTACATCCGGTCTAGTAATATTCTTTATCGGACTGGGGTTTGTGGTTTATTTCTTAATCGCAAACAGTAGCGCAGCCAATAAACCGGCTGATACTAAACCAACTTTACCAAACAATTAAACCTTACTAAAATGGAAAACAAAAAGAGATTAATAGTTTGGGTTGTACTCCTTGTTCTCACTTCTGCAGTGCTTATGTCCTTCCAGGGCTGCAGCCTGTTCAGGAAGAAGTATGCAAAGGTGGAAACGAAAGAGTTTAAGCTGAAAGCATCGAACTATAAGAAGATGGAAGTTGAAAATCCAAACGGCGACATTACAATCAGAAGAAGCGATAACGACAGTGTGATAACAATTAAGGCGGAAATAACAAAATACGTAACCAAGAAAGAACTCGATCAGCCGACAAAAGATGTGATACTTGATATAGATTCCTCAGGTTCTACTTTAAGGATTGCTGATATTGCCAATAAATACGATAATTCTTTTCATTTTCAGTTTGATATGCATAAATCAACCAGCGTAGACTATATAATTTATGTCCCGTCAGGAATTGAGATAAGTGTTGACGGCACAAACGGCAAGGTTAATCTGAAAGAATTTAATAACGACGTCAAAGTAGACCTCACAAACGGTAACGTTAATATTGAAAATGTTTACGGCAAGCTGAAAATGGAATTGACTAACGGGAACATTTCCGCAAAACTCGATTCAACAAAAAGTCTTGATTTTGAAACCACAAACGGTAATATTAAACTTGAAGTAGGGGAAAAGTTCTCCGGTTCATTTACTGCTTCTACTGTTAACGGAAAAATCACACGTAAGAATGTATCGTTTGAAAGTACTGACGAAGAGAAGAAAGAATTTAAAGGTACACTGGGTAAAGGTGATGCTACAGTAAAGCTCGAAACAACTAACGGGAAAATAACAATTGAGAAAAAATAATTGCTTGTGAACGAAGTGAGTCCAGACATAATCCGCAGAATTCAAAAAGGTGAAACTAATCTGTTCGTTGAGATTGTTGATACCTATAAGGACAGAGCATTTTCGCTCACCTTGAAGATTCTGAAGAACAGGGAAGAAGCCGAAGACTCACTTCAGGAAGCATTCCTGAGGTTGTATAAAGCAATTATGAGCAACAGTTATGAAGCAAAGGCAAAGTTTTCAACTTATTTTTATACTATAGTTTACAACTCTGCTATTGACCTGTACAGAAAGTATAATGTGAAGAGTTTTAATGTAACATCAATTGAGATTAATGATGCTAACCACAACGACGGAGATGAACTCGTTAAGAACTATGAATCGAAGATAGACAAAACGATGTACAGCACAGATGATTATTCCACAGAGAAGATTATTGAGCAGGGTGAAGTGAAGAAGATTATCAACGACTATATAAATTCAATACCCGAACAGTATTCTGTGATATTGAATATGTTCTTCCTGAATGATTTGTCGCACGAGGAGATTTCTCAGATTTTGAAAATCCCCGTCGGCACTGTAAAGAACAGAATCTTCAGGGCAAAGGAAAAATTAAAAGATCTGCTCTTCCGCGCTTTCAACCGTGAAGAGTTACTGGATTACTTAAAAGTTTAAATTTAAATGAACGAAACAAATAACATAAACGAATTTCTCGATAACAGCATGAAGTCTACAATGCTTGAAAAGACAAGCGACGACTTCACTGCAAAACTTATGCTTGAAATCGAACTTTCTAAAACCTTTCAGAAAGAAGATAAGAAAACTTTCAGGGCTCTGAATATATTTGTAATCAGTTTTATCGGTGCAATAGTTTCATCTGCAGTTATTCTTATTGCTTTGCTGGGGGGACAGACTGAAGAAGAAAACCCTGTTGCTGACGGATTTCTTTCAACTGTGTATTCATACATCAACGGATTCAGTCAGAAAGTTTTTGGAGTATTAGGTCTTAAGCTGTCGGGAGATACTGTTCTGTACGTGATGGGTATCGGACTGGCGATTGTGCTTTATTCTGTAGTGGATAAGTTTGTTCTGAAGCGCTCTTACAATTAACTGAAGTGCGTTAAGAAGAACCTGAAAGCTCCCTCTATTAAAAGAAAAGTCGCAATCACTCCTCCCAGTGCTCCGCCTAAATGTGCCTCGTGTCCAATGTTTCCAAACTTACTCTTTATTCCGAATATCGAAACTCCTACATAAATAAAAGCAAACACAAATGCAGGCATCGGTATGAAGAATACACCTATCTGACTGAAAGGAAAGAATAACACGTAAGAAAATATTATCCCCGATACCGCTCCCGATGCTCCCACGGCCACGTAATCCGGATTCCTGAAATTAAATACCACCGTTAACAGCGACCCCGATATTAAGCTTATAAAGTAAATCAGAAAGAAATAAACACTTCCCATCGTCTGCCCGAAGTTGTGAACGAACATTCCTTCAAGCACAGGTCCGAAAGAAAACAGCGTAAACATATTAAACAGCAGATGCATCCATCCTGCGTGAAGAAATGCTGACGTGATTATCTGGTAGTATTTATGATGGTGCACAATTTCGTATGGCCATTCAGCAAATTTGTGGAAGTAATCTTCTTTCGAATATTCAGCCCAGAGAAATATTGCTATGTTCGCAAAGAGTAATGTATATGTTACGGGAGCATCCATTTATTATTTCAGTATTTTATTTGTTATTCCAAAACCCTCGTATATCAGTCCAGTGTAAACCTGCACGAGGTCGGCACCGAGTATCATCTTGTCCTTGTAATCCGACTTATCAAATACTCCGCCTACACCAATCAGTATAAAATCTTTGTTGTCGCCGTTAAGTTCGCTCAGTCTCTTTAATACTCTGTCCGATAATCCTTTAATCGGCTTGCCGCTTAGTCCGCCATCCTCAGTTATATTCGTTAACAGATTTTCTCTTGTAATGGTTGTGTTTGTAGCAACTATTCCGTTCAGTCCGTAGTTCAAAGCTGTCTTGTAAACACTCTCAATCTCTTCGTCCGTAAGGTCAGGAGCAATCTTCAGGAATATACATTTCTCGGGCTGCTTTGTAGTCTTAACAATCTCATTCCTCTTCATAATAATCTCAAACAGAAGCGTGTTCAGTTGTTCGTCGCCCTGAAGTGTTCTTAGTCCCGGAGTATTCGGAGAAGATATATTAATAGTAAAGAAATCGGCAGCATCGTAAAGCACGTCTATACATTTTGCGTAATCATCAAAAGCATTCTCAAGCGGAGTCACTTTGTTCTTACCAATGTTCACTCCTATCATAAAATCTTTTCTTACCCTTTTCTTTGCTTTCAGTATTCTCTTTCTTAACTTTTCTGCACCAACATTATTAAATCCCATCCTGTTAATGATTCCCTTATCCTTTATCAGTCTGAAAAGT
>JBMOHR010000024.1:0-22931 GCA_049317745.1 Ignavibacteria bacterium | reverse complement strand
TGACTGTACCCAATTACAAAAGTAAAGTTGTGTCTGCTGAAGAAGCAGTAAAAGTAATTAAATCCAATAACACGGTTCATCTTCACGCAAACAGTGCATACCCCGATGTGCTCGTTAATGCAATGTGTGACAGATACAAAGAACTTAACAACGTTAAGGTTATGCACCTTACGACGTTCCACAAAGCTCCGTACGTCGAACCAAAGATGGCAGGACATTTTACACACGAAGCTCTTTTCTGTGCGGGTAACGTTAGGAAAGCCGTGAATGAAGGCAGAGCAGATGTATATCCCGTCTTCCTTTCTGAAATCGGATGGCTTATGGACCTTGGAAGAATGCCGATAGACGTTTGTATGCTTCACCTTTCGCCTCCTGATGAGCACGGTTATTGTTCATTCGGTGTTAGTAATGAAGTCTCGAAAACAGCAGCAGAAAATGCAAAGATTATTATTGCACAGATTAATCCAAAGATGCCAAGAGTACTCGGTGATAACTTTATTCACGTAAGTAAACTGAAGTATATAGTTGAAGTTGACCATCCATTACTCGAAGTACCGATGGTTGATGCAAATGCATCTGATGAAGAAAAGAGAGTTTATCAGACTATCGCAGAATACATTTCTTCACTTATCTGCGACGGTGCTACTCTTCAGATGGGTATCGGTGCTATCCCTGATGCTGTTCTTCCGTTCTTAAAGGAAAAGAAAGACCTCGGTATTCATACGGAAATGTTCTCCGACGGACTTATAGACTTAATCGACCTCGGTGTTGTTAACGGTGAAAAGAAATCCTTTATGCCGAATAAAGTAGTTTCGTCATTCGTTATCGGTACGAACGTAGTACACGATTTCATTCACAACAATCCTTTAATCGAATTCCGTTCTTCTAAATTTGTTAACGACCCAGTGAATATTTCACGTAACGACAATATGATTTCAATCAACTCTGCAATACAGGTAGACTTAAGCGGGCAGGTATGTTCCGATTCAATGGGTACAAGAATCTTCTCGGGCTTTGGCGGACAGGTTGACTTCGTAAGAGGTGCTATGAGAAGCAAGGGCGGACGTTCAATACTTGCGTTCCCATCGACAACAAAGAATGATACAATATCAAAAATAGTTCCTATGCTCACACCGGGTTCTGGTGTAGTAACATCAAGAGCAGACGTACAGACCATAATCACTGAATACGGTGTTGCAGATTTATACGGCAAGACATTAAGAGAAAGAACGAAACTCTTAATCAGCATAGCACATCCGAACTTCAGAGAAGAACTCGAAAAGCAAGCACGCGAATTTAAATGGCTGTGGTAAAACGAAGTTTAGCTATAGTTTTAGTAAGCGGCGGTATGGATAGTTCCCTTACCGCCGCATTTGCTTTTAAAAAATACGACCTCGCATTCCTTCACGTGAATTACGGTCAGCGGACAGAAAAGCGCGAACTCAAAGCCTTCAACGATATCGCAAAGTATTACGGCGTTAAGGAAAAACTCATTGTCGATATCGGCTACCTGAAAAAAATCGGCGGTTCATCATTAACGGATAAAAAGTTAAAAGTCACGAAGGCAGACATCAAATCAAAGAAGATTCCCACAAGCTACGTACCGTTCCGCAATGCAAACATACTCGCAATCGCAACAAGCTGGGCTGAAGTAATCGGAGCAAAAAGAATTTTCATCGGAGCAGTTGAAGAAGATTCAAGCGGATATCCCGATTGCAGAAAATCTTTCTTTGAGTCTTACGAAAAGATGATTAATCTCGGCACGAAGCCAGCTACAAAGATTAAAATCGAAACACCGATTATAAATTTCTCGAAGAAGAAAATCGTTGAGTATTCTTTCAAACTGAAAGCACCAATACATCTTACCTGGTCGTGCTACAAGAGGGAAGACGTTGCCTGCGGAGAATGTGACAGTTGTGCGCTCCGCCTCAGAGGGTTCCGTCTGGCGGGTAAAAAAGATGCGATTGTTTATAAGAACAGCATAAACTATTTTTAACAATGGAAACTAAGAGCACAAAATTCTTAAATACTGTTGCGGCACTCTTTCTTGTAGGGTTTATATTCTTCTTACTGAAAGAATTGCAGACTATTTTATTGCCTTTGTTTATGGCAATAATCATTTCATTCCTCTTCGCGCCATTTTACGAATGGATGAAATCAAAGAAAATCCCTTCAGCAGTTGCAATTGTAATAGTAATTGTTACAATCCTTGTGATAGCAAATCTCTCGAGCGTTTTTATATATACAAGCGTATTATCCTTCAATGAAGAACTCCCAAAATACATACAAAAGGGTGAAGCACTCGTAAAATCATCGCAGAGTTTTATTCATACTCTTGGAATACCTGACCAGTACAAAAAGTCACTGGACTTAACAAAAATGCTTAACGGCGAGAAGATTGCCGGAATAGTCGGCGGTCTGGTTTCCGGTATTGCAGGACTCTTCACAAATTTTATACTCATACTTATATACGTTGCCTTTCTTATAACAGAATTAGGCAGCATTAAAAAAAGGATATTAAAAGCATTCAGTTCTGACAAAGCAAAGACAGTAAACGAAACGCTGAATGACATACTTGCTGACGTCAGGAAATACATAGTCGGCAAGACACTCGTGAACCTTGCACACGCAGTAACGATTACGATTGTTTTCTACATCTTCGGACTCGACTTTGCGCTGATATGGGGATTGTTCACTTTTATACTTGCTTACATTCCAAACATCGGTGCATTAATCGCAACAATATTACCATTCTTAACGGCAATGCTTCAGTACGATAATATTTTCACACCTGTTATACTGCTCGTGATTATGGCAGTAACGGGAAGTATGTTCGGAAATATTGTTGAGCCAAAAGTACTCGGCGACAAGCTGAACCTCAGTCCGCTGCTTCTTTTATTCTCGTTAATATTCTGGGGATATCTATGGGGCATCGTGGGTATGATACTTTCAGTACCGGTTATGAGTATGATAAAGATAGTATTGAGCAAGTTCGATTCTACAAGACCGATATCCATTCTGATGTCATATGACGTCACGGAGAAGCTGAACAAGGACCAAACAGAGATACAGTTTAAGGAGTGATCTAAGACAATTTTAAATTGTAAAGTTTAAATTTCAAATTTACATTTTAAATTTTAAAATTAAAGAAATTAGTTCTTTTAAATAAACAAAGAGTGTAACTCAAGCTTCCAGCTTGAGATGGATAATTAAGAGAACATTAAAACCAATCTCGTAGAGATTGCATATTTGTAGCAAGTAAATGACAAGTTCTTCAATCCCGTAGGGATTGCACATTAGACAAAACATAAATTACATAAATAAATAATCTAAAAAGAAAGGTTCACAATGACTACGAACAAAAAACTCATTGCCTGGGTTGATGAAATGGCAAAACTCTGTAAACCTGACAGCATTCACTGGTGCGACGGCTCCGAAGAAGAAAATCAGATGCTTATTAAAGGGTACGTTGACAGCGGTGTCTTTACACCTATCCCAAAACGTCCTAACTCTTACTGGGTTGTTTCTGACCCGAAAGACGTTGCACGTGTTGAAGATAAAACATTCATCTGTTCTAAAAATAAAATTGATGCGGGTCCTACAAACAACTGGATGGCTCCCGACGAAATGAAAACCCTTATGTCTGGTCTCTATGATGGTTGTATGGTCGGACGCACAATGTATGTCATTCCTTTCTCGATGGGTCCTCTCGGTTCAAAGATTGCCCACATAGGCGTTGAACTTACAGATTCACCTTACGTCGTAATCAATATGCGCATTATGACACGTATGGGAAAAGCAGTTCTTGATGTACTCGGTGACAGCGAATTCGTCCCTTGCCTGCACTCAATCGGCTATCCTTTACCAGACAGCAAAAAAGACGTTGCCTGGCCTTGCAACGACACAAAATATATTTCGCATTTCCCTGAAGAAAGAATGATATGGTCATTCGGTTCAGGATACGGCGGAAACGCATTACTCGGAAAAAAATGTTTCGCACTCCGCATAGCATCAGTCCTCGCACGCGACGAAGGCTGGCTTGCAGAGCATATGTTAATACTCGGTTTAACACCTCCAAACGGAGAGAAGAAGTACATCGCAGCAGCATTCCCGTCTGCCTGCGGAAAAACAAACCTCGCAATGCTCACACCTTCCATCCCGGGATGGAAAGTTGAAACAGTCGGTGACGACATTGCCTGGATGAAATTCGGCGAAGACGGACGCCTTTACGCAATCAATCCAGAATACGGATTCTTCGGCGTGGCTCCTGGAACTTCGATGAAAACAAACGCAAACGCAATGCTTTCCTGCGAGTCGAACTCCATCTTCACAAACGTTGCCTTCACAGACGACGGCGATGTATGGTGGGAAGGAATGACAGACGAAAAGCCTGCACACTTAATAGACTGGAATAAAAACGACTGGACACCTGCAACGGGCAAACCATCGTCGCATCCAAACTCACGTTTCACGGCACCTGCAAAACAGTGTCCTGTAATCGATGCAGCGTGGGAAGACCCGAAAGGCGTGCCTATCAGTGCATTCTTCTTCGGCGGACGCAGAGAAAGTTTTGTACCGCTAATCAACGAAGCATACGACTGGAATCACGGAGTATATATGGGCTCAGCCTGTGCCTCCGAAACCACAGCCGCAGCAGCGGGCGCAGTCGGCACACTCCGCCACGACCCGTTTGCAATGTTACCGTTCTGCGGATACAATATGGGCGACTACTTCAAACACTGGATAAACATCGGAACGAAATCATCAGCGGATAAACTGCCGAAAATATTCTTCGTAAACTGGTTCCGCAAAAACGAAGTAGGCAAGTTCATCTGGCCGGGATACGGCGACAACATCCGTGCACTCAAATGGGCAATCGAAAGAGTAAACGGCACAGGAAAATATATTGATACACCAATCGGCAGACTTCCTGCAGAAGGTGCAATCGATATGGACGGACTCGACATCTCTGCAGAAGACTTCAAGAAACTCTTCACCATCAACAAAGAAACCGGTCTTGCAGAAGTAGCCGAAATGCGCGAATACTATAAAAAGTTCGGTGACAGACTCCCAAAAGAACTCACCATCGAACTCGACAAAATAGAAGAAAGATTAAAGAAGTAAATTAAATCATAAAGCCCGGGGCAAACAACCTCGGGCTTTTTAGTTAAGCAATAATCTTTATTTTGTCATTCCCGAATGATCTTATCGGGAATCCAGAATCGAATAAGTAGCCATCAGAGAGCAATACCTGATGAAATTTGTAAATATAAATTAAAGAGTTATGAAATATTTATTAAAGTTTGTAATGATAATTTCAGCTATATTTATATTTAATGTCTCGAATGCTCAATGGATAGATTGCAGTTTAGGAATTATAAATCCCGTAGTTTATTGTATAAATAAATCTGGACAATATATATTTATTGGTACAGCTAACAGGGGTGTTTATAGATCCTCAAATAATGGTGTTGACTGGGAATATAAAAGTAATGGTATGGGTCCAAAGTTTGTTCAATGTTTATATGTTGATGGAACTGACATTTATGCAGGTACAATAAGTTCCGGATTGTATTATTCATCTGATTATGGTGAGTCCTGGATTGCAAGAGGATTTAATTATCCATTTGGAGGTATTTATGCAATAGGGAAGTCAGGTCAAAATATACTTTTAAGTAATAAATATTATTCTACAAATAAAGGCATTTCCTGGAGTGGATATAATTTACCTAGTGGAGGCTCAATTCATTCTTTTGCCAATCTCGGTGACACAGTATTTTTAACAAATGGTAATATATATTATTCATTCGACTTTGGAGTTAATTGGTATTTAAAAGATAGTACTTATAATACAAATTACGAAAATATCTTCGATAATGATAATGTATTATACGTAAGTTCGACTTATGGCAGGTTGTATAAATCTACTAATCGAGGCAATAATTGGATTTTATTCAATCAGGGGATTCCAAATATCTATAATTCGGTAGAAGCATTTGAAATTCATAATGGTGTTTTATATATTGCGTATCCGCCTCGCATTTTATATTATTCTCAGACTAATTCTCAATGGATGCCAACAAATTATGTCTATTCTTCACAAATGGGGAATTTTAGAGGTTTATTATCTTTTGGAAATATATTATTTACAGCAATGGATTATCCATGCTATGGTTTATTTTATACATCTAATGAAGGAGCAAACTGGAATAAAACAAGGGTATTTAATTATAAGGTTACATCTCTGTATAATTTCAATAATAAGTTTTTTGCTTGTAGCGATAGCTCAGGATTTTATTCATCTACCAACAATGGTGATTCGTGGATTTGTGATAAATTACCAAATTCATGTTTTACTTCAATGACTGAATTGAATTCTAACATTTATCTAGCTTCTGCAGATTCAGGAATATACAAATCTACAAATAATGGAGTGAATTGGGTTTATTCTAACAATGACATCCCTAATCGTAATGTGCTTAGTTTAAATAAAAAGGGGGCTAATGTATATGCTGGGACATCGAATGGTTTATTCTACTCAAATAACTCTGGCACAAATTGGTTGTCACTTGGGTTTAATTCAAAAAGGATAACCGCAATAGGTGTAACTGATTCGCTGCTTTTAATAGGTACAAATACTGGATTATATTTATCAACCAATAATGGAAGTAATTGGTCAATTGAATATATATCAGGGAAAAATATAAATATTATTAAAAAGTTTTATAATAATATTTATGCAGGTACTAATAATGGTTTATATTGTTCATCTAATAATGGTAGTTCTTGGTTATTTATAGGTCTAAATAATTCTAATGTTAATGATGTTATTAAATATACTGATTCAGCGTTATTCTCAGCTACATCAGACGGAATGTATCAAAGCAATAGTAATGGAGTAATCTGGACAAAATTTTATTACGAAGGCAAATATTCATTCTTGGATTTTGACAATTATGTGTATTGTGGTGGTTATTACAAAATTACTAAAGTATTAAAAAGTTACTTAATTATTGGAATAAATAATTTAAATGAGAATATTATCTCTGATTTTAATCTTATCCAGAATTATCCTAATCCTTTTAATCCTTTAACTAAGATTAAATATGATGTCCCTAAAGCATCTGATATAAGGATAGTGATTTATGATATTAATGGGAGGGAAATTGAATTACTTGTAAACCAAAAATACACCTCTGGCAAATACGAAGTCATTTGGGATGCAAGTAAGTATCCAAGTGGAATATATTTTTGCAAATTAAAAGCTGATAATTTCAATAAAACGATTAAAATGTTGTTAATAAAATAATATTTGAATTATTTATCTCTTTAAGTGTCATTTAGGTTGTAATAAAGATTGTATGAAAAAACTTAATCTGAAATATTCTCCTTCCAATACAATAGTCTGCTGGCTGAAGCAGAAGAGCGACTTATCAATCCTGCTGAATGAAGGGTGGTACAGAATCCCTGTGAAAACAAATCTTGAAAATCTGCATAAGGTAAAATATCTGGCGTTCTATCAGTCTTACGCATTCGGCAAAGCTGCCTGCATAATTAAACATTATGGCACGATTGAGAAAATTGAAATTGCTAAACGCACGGAATTATTCCCGAAAGAAAAACCTAATGAGAAAAGCAACGATGAATACTATAAGATTAAAATGAAGGATATGAATATTCTCGAAACTCCAATCCCAAGCAAGAGAAACAGAAGAATCATTTTCATAAACACAACTCTGGAAAAACTCTTATCGGCAACGGAAGTAAACGACTTGTACAATGAAAGCCCGCTTGAAGATGTTCTCTGGAACGGTATGAAGCAAAACAACATCGTAGCCGAAAGACAATACTTCCTACGCGGCAATAATAATATGTACTGCCTCGACTTTGCCGCTTTCTGCAAGAAAGGAAACCTCAACATCGAATGCGACGGCGATGCTTACCACATCGGAAAAGAAAAAGCCGTCAAAGACAATCGCCGTGACAACTATCTGACCAAGAAAGGTTGGAGCATTCTCCGCTATTCCACCACACAATTGCACGACACTGACGAGTGTATCTCCGAAATCCGCGAATCCATTTCTCAAAAGGGCGGGATATTGCTTTAATTTTACACCTCTTCTTTTTAATAGTCATTTAATACTTTGCAAATCAATCTAATTTGATTAATTTTGTATTATGGATAATCTGATTAAAATATATTTGGACACATCCGTTATTAATTTTCTATTTGCTGCTGATGCTCCTGAATTAAAGGAAATCACAGTAGATTTGTTTGAAAATTATATACTTCAGAATAAATACAAATCTTATATATCTGATTTTGTATTGTTCGAAATAGGAAACACCAAAGATAGTGCAAAGAAAGAGAAATTGATAAAGGTTATTGGCGATTATAATCTGGAAATATTAAGTGGGGAAAAGCAAAACGAAATAAGTGAGCTGGCAAATCTTTATTTAGATCAGGGTGTTATTCCTAAAAGTAGTGAAACGGATGCATTCCATATTGCTATAAGTGTTTTAAATAATATTAACTATTTAATAAGTTGGAACTATAAGCATTTAGCTAATGTAAATAAAGAAAAGAGAGTTAAGATGATTAATATAAGACAAAATTATTTAAATGAATTAAGAATTATTACACCTTTAGAATTATTAAGCTATGAAGACTAAAATATCAAAAGCACAAATCGAAGTCTGGGAATGGAAAGAAACTGCATCAAAGGCATTATCAAATATCCCTTCTAAGGATATTATTGGTTTCGTAAGCAATGAAGTCTCTGAAATGAAATCAGTTATTCTTAAAAGCAGAATTGCAAAATATCCCGATGCTAAAGAGGATGTTAACTTCGTCGCAGATAAATAAATTGTTAAATTTAAATATCAGTATCGAAAAGAATATCGGTTACTTAAAAAGCATGTGAAGAAAACCAGGATTGATAAAAGATCGAGGTTGGTGATGATATTTTAGTCGATGTTAATGCTGATGGCGAAATAGTTGGGATTGAACTTCTTAATCCTGTAGAACAACTCGGTATTAAATACAAAAAGAGTTTTCTGTATCCTGCAAACTTTATCGATAAACTTGCCTTTCAGGTAAGAGACGACAAATAAACCTTTTTTCTTTACTAACCTGAAATTGTTACATCAAATTATAGTTCCTCAACTATAATTTAAATCTACATTAATCAGAAACCTTAAATACAGAGAGTTTTCCAGTATCAGGTCTGAAAATACTTGCCTAAAACTAATTTGATACCAGTTTGATACTGGTTTGATACTAATTACACCCTATGCATGATTGAAATATCAATGGTAGTGAGAGAACTATCAAACAATATTGCGATTTCCTCTCGTTAGACGCTATCCACCGCAGCAGATGGTAACGGAAGGGAGGCAATTATCTTCTGTGGTAATTTGCATTTATAATGGTAAAAATTTCTTTTAGATTAGTTCTGTAAGTATCTGTTTTAGAATTTAATAGCATTTATAAAATGGAAACCATTCACAAACCGGCAGTAAGTAAATTTCGTATGCCTGCCTATACTTTTGCAATCCTGCTTTTTTTGCTTCTTGACTGGGCAGCACTTCACGATATTATAAAAGGGGAGGAGAATACTTTTGCCGAGTATTCAATGCTGGTGATTAGTATTATCGTTATTCCTCTTTTAACATACAAGATTTTAAAAACTTATTCTGAAAGGAAAATATAATGTATAAATTTATTGCAGTATTATTGCTGTTCATTATTTCAGGCTGCACTGGCTATAATGACCTGTCGGAAGTAAACATCAAGAACAAAATTTCATTGAAGAACATCAAAAGCTGGAATGTAGTTTATGATTCCACGAGCGGGTACAATAAACCCGAAGGTACAATGGTGGATAATGAGCTGGCGTTTACTCCATATAAAGAAGGTAACGGCGTTCTTGACAGACCTTCGCCGGAATATTTGTTCTCTGACCTGCGCGGGAAAAAGATTAGCTCAGGCATTTCTAAACTGCTTGGTGAAGACGGACTGAAACTTGCGAATGATGCCGATGGAGTTATTCAGGTATCAAGACCTACTTTCTTAAACGAAGGAAGGTATATTCTTCGCACTTACGTAGATTTCTTCGATAAAGATAATCAGAAGATTGGAACAATTGTAGTATTCAATAATCTGAGAAGAGAAACCACATCCAAAGGCATACGCTTTGTGGAAATGGGTGACTTAATGAATGACAGCGGGTTTGCTGAGTTATGTGGAAAGAAGATTTTAAGTGTTTTGAGTGATACTAAGTAACTGATATAAAAACTCTAATGCAAAGGCACGTACCGTGAAGAACGTGCCTTATCATTTTATATAATAAATTATCCCGCGAAATGTACTCCTTCAAAATATTCATTCCAGTATTCCTGGTCGTATGCGCTCATAAATATCCAGCCTGTTTTGCCGCTTGCACTTTTCATTTGAATCCATACCCACCATGATTCTTCTCCCTGGGAATTTTTAATTGTTGTATATTTAGTGTCGTAGCCTGTAAGTATAACCTTTTCGCCTTTCTTGATTTCCGTTAAGACAGAGTTATCGTCGTATCCTGTTACAGTATATTGTATATAGTCTTTTATTATCTCGGATTTTACTTTGCAGTTTGATTTTCTGTCTTTGTAAATCTTAAAAGATTTTACTGCTTTGACTTCGTAATCTTTTATAACACGTCCTTCATCGAACGTGTATTTAATAGGGTAAAAATCTATAGGTACTTTCTCTAAACTATTCCCATCCTTCGAAAGTTTGTAAGTATCTTTCACTATGCAGAATCCCATCCACTTTACACCCAATACTACTCCCGAGCCGTCGGGAATAAACTCCTGCAGGAAATCTGTCTTTGCAATCTGTACCAATCCGTTCGAGTATTTATAAACCCAGTAGCAATAGTCAGGCGAACCTCCCGATGAAATCAATATCTCTTTCGATTTGTCTTTGCTGTTTATGTCAACAATCTCAACCCTGAAACTTTCTTCGTATGGAAGTGAATCGCTCATCGATTTCCCGTCAATTGTTATTGTGAAAACGGAAACAGAAGAGCCGTATCGGTCGTCGTTCGTTAAATCTGCATATGGATACTGTTTTACCACCACTGAAATACTGACGGGATTTTCTCCTTCGTTTAAAACTGTTTTGAATGTTGTATCTGCAGGTGATGCAAAAGCATTAAGGTATAAAAAACATAAAATTACCGGAAGCAATAATATTGTTTTCATAGATTGTGAAATTATTTTATGAAATAGATTTGATAAAATATAATTAATAAATATTAAAGATTAAATTGTTAATTTACTGGTACGCTTGATGTGGGAAATGTTTACAAACAAAACACCCGTGATGATTTTACCGTTATAGGTGCAAAGTACGCAATGGAATTGTGTTAGTAGAGATTCCTGCTAAGAGCATGCAGGAATGACACTTTTGGGGTTGTTCTTACTTATAAATATGCTTAGCAAAGTGTAATAGGGAATGTAGCAGCAGGTATTCTGAATTTAAGGATCAAATGAGTTCAGGAAATTTATAGTTATGAAACTGTCCTTTGTGGATTGCAAAAGCTGAAACTGCGATTATAGACAATTTAAGACTGAAACTTTGTTTTAAGACTAATTGGAGACCAAGGACAGAGCAAGGACAGACCAAGATAAGACTAATTTGAGTGAAGTCGTATATGTAGTCGAAAGACTATAATTGTTCGAACATCATTCTCTTGTAAATATCATATCATATAACATTGCCGTCCGTTTCGTTGATGATTGCCGTTAGTCAGGCAAACCATCTGTATCTTAAATATTCGATTGTATGTTTCGAAGTATTTGCGGATTATTGAATTAAAGATAATGATGTATGAAAAGAATTATATCATCAGATAGTTGTAAACTAAATCACAGTGCTGAAAAAGTGTTCGATGCTGTTTCGGACGTTACGGTTTACAAGGACTGGTGGAGCAGTAACGTTAAAATAGAAGTACTTGATGCAACGGCTGAAAGATTAAGCTCGCAGGTGGAAATACGTGCTTCGGGCGGATGGTTCAGGTGTGAGGTGGTTTCTATGAATAAGCCAGACGAGGTGCGCATTAAATATTACGAGGGGGTGCAGCTGGGAGAGGGAATCTGGAAGGTGGAAAAGACGGGAGAGAATGAAACGGTGCTGACTTACGACATCAACCTTGAACCGAACGGCTTTGTGCCGCGGCTGCTTTCGGACTTCATTAACTTTTCGAAGATTCATTCGAAAGCAATGAAGGGAATGTTCTCGAATCTGGATAAATATCTTTCTTCTGTAAAATAACTTTAATATACATATATAGGTTTTATATTTAAATTAAATCATTTGATATGAAAAACATTTTATCAGTCGTTCTGGTATCTTTTATTGTTGTGATGAGTATGTTGTCAGCAAACATTGACGGACTTGCCCATAACCACGACATTGCAGGTAACATAGTTTCTGCTACTTGTGATTGCGGTTTTAAAACTACTATGGCATTGGGCGGAGGGAAGAGGAACTTTGAAACTGTTTGCATGTTTCCTTTTTACTGTAAAGATTGTTCTTCATTAATAGAACTGAATACTTTTAACGAAAAGTATTCCTGTGATAAATGCAATTCCGAAAATGTAATGTGCTATGATAATGATTCCTTAAGAGCACATAAAAGTGATGTATCGGTATTCGGCTGGAACCTTGACTGGAAATCATATGTGCTAAAAGATGATTCCTATCTATGTCCCCAGTGCAAGGAGTTTAAACTGAAGTTTAAATCGATAGGCAATTTTGATTAAGCTTAAATCAAAACGGCTCGAACGCGAAAGAATCACAATCGGGATAATGATTGATTATTACTGCAGTAAGAATCACAGTACGTATCTTTGTACTGACTGCACAGAACTTAAAGACTATGCTTTGAAGAGACTTTTGCTGTGTCCCTTTGAAGATGATAAACCCGTCTGTTCAAACTGCACAGTCCACTGCTATAAATCCGATATGCGTCAGCGCGTGAAAAATGTTATGCGGTATTCAGGCCCGCGAATGCTGATGAAGCATCCTTACCTTGCAGTGATGCATCTGATAGACGAAAGGATTTATAAACCTTTATCGCTCAGAAAGAAAACTGCTTAACTTTACTTTATATGAATTAAAACAGTATAGAATATTATTCCTTAAAACTTTATATTTTTCAGAATTAAACGTTAAAGATGCTTGGAATATTTATCGTTGCAGGATTATTCTTTGGAATATTGATTCCAACACCGCTTATTTCTGCTTTGCCGGGTGTTACAATGAAAATCCTCGAGTTGTTTAAATTCTATAAGAAGGGGAATCTCAATTCTGAAGTCTCTGATTATATCACAGGCTCGGGAATGCACCGAACTGCAAAGGTTTATAAAGTTACAGATGAATACGGAAACACTTACTTTGCAAACGGTAAAGTATTCGGATACTTTGTTTTGATACTTATGCCGATTTCTTTAGCCACAACCTTATAAATTTATTTAATTGTCTGAATATTATGAACATTAAGAAAGTTTTATCCCTGATTATCTTGTTTTTCACTTTCGCAGTAATTATATGCGCACAATCAGATTCTTCCGTTGTAAAACTCAGTGAACGTAAGCCTACTGAGCTTGAATTTGATGTCACATTAAAAGAAACTGCAGCAATCGGATATGCAAATTGCTTTGATGGAATAGTAGTTAATGTTCATCACGGTCCTTTGAGAGATGAAAGGGTTTTATTTACTGTAGTTGCCGGTGACACAGCACGATACAATGCGATGAAATCCGGAAATGAAAATACAGTGTTCACGGTTTATTGTATGAAATACAGAGATAATGAAGAATACAGAACAGCATACGTAACGGGCTTTGTTGATTCGAAGAAAACATCGTGGAAGATTGTAGAAATAATCGAAAAGAATGAAGCTAACAGAAAACTTGAAAGGTGATTAATGACAATAACTTTTAATTAGAATAGAACAACTTATAAGTTAACTTTCTCTTCAAAGAACTTTTCGTCCTGATTGTATATACGGAAAATATAATTACCGTCTTTTCTCAGTTTAACAGCACTTTCCAGAAAGGTACTTTCAGAACAATCTCTGATTATCATATAATCATCACTCCAGGTATCGTTTTCTTTAATGGCAGTGTAATTGCTCTCGTATACTTTACCGCTTTCCGACTCATAACCTTTTGTGTACAGAACTGTCTTAATGTTGATTACAGACGCCGATAAAGTACCTTCTTTCCCGTATTTATCAATCTGTGTTATCTCAATATTATACCTGTTGTCCTGGTTTGCGGGAAATACTTTCAGTGTGAAATGTACATATTCAGAATATTCGGCTTCTTTCTTTAAGAATGCACTTGCCTTTTTATGCTGGCAAATTCCTGACAATGGATTTGCTGCAAACATAAGAAAAGCGAATACTGTATACAGGAATAGTTTTCTCATCAATACATTCCCATTGCTTTCAAAACTTCAATCGCACTTTCCAGGTCATTCTCATTAACCAGCATTCTTATCCCTCTCGTGAGAGAAAGGTTCGGTGCCATACCACCTTCGTTGTCTCCTGAAAGAATACATATTATACCTGCTTCTTCAAGCTGGGCTTTTGCTGTTTGTGCTTCAAAATCATTCGGAAATATTTTCAGTAACATTATATCACCAATATCTTCTTCAACGACTTCTCCAAGGTTTGTACCACAAACGGGGCAAACACTATCTTCAAGCTTTACGATTGCATTACATTCTGAACATCTGTATTCTTCGGCTTCTTCGTTCTCTTTAGTCATAATGTTATATTTAGTTTATATAACCTAATAAAAAAGGCAGACTTTTGCAAGTCTGCCTTTTACTTTCCTGAATACTAAATAATTATTTAATGAGTGTCATTTTCTTTGTATCAATGTATCCATTAACTTCTATCCTGTAGAAGTAAACACCACTGGTTAAGTTACTTGCGTTGAAATCAACTGAGTAGCTGCCTGCGGCTTTATTCTCATTCACAAGATTTACTACCTCTCTTCCGAGTACATCATAAATCTTTAAAGTAACCAAACCACTCTTTGGCAAAGCATAATTAATCTTTGTTACCGGGTTGAACGGGTTCGGATAGTTCTGACTTAATGAATATGTTTGTGGTATAGTATTCCCATTGTTTGAAGTAGATGTTACAACACAGTTATAACATCTCGCGGCAAATTTTAATATGGATGTTTGTCCTGCGGCATTGTATCCTGCGCCAAGATAAACAATACTATCTCTGAACGTGTATAATCTTGAACCCATATTACTCTTAGCGCTTCCTGTTGCAGAAGTTAAAGTCGTATATGTGTTTAAGCAAGGATTATAAAGGTATGCTGTTCCGTTGTATGCTCCAACAGCATTGGCGCCGCCAACTATCAGAACGCCGCCGTTTACCGATTTTATTGTAGCTGCTGAAGACCTGTAAGTCGTTCCGTTTGCGTTGAAAGTGGCTGGCAACGGTGCAATTGTTGACCATGTAATTGATATTGGATTTCCCGGTGTTATTATTCCTCTGTATGACGTACCAACGGTTGTACCTGCAGCATCATATCCACCAAATGTAAATATGGTATCACCAACAATGGTACCTGCCATCATTGCCATCGAAACAGGATAAGTACCTGCAAGAGTTGTCCAGGTATCAGTGTAAACATTATAATATCTTACAGCATTAGTTTGAGAAGCTGCGGCAAATAATCCGGTTCCACCACCAACACAGATAATTAACGAATCACGCCAAGGGACTATAACCATATCCGCTGTCATTGTTGTTACAGGCATTGGAGTTTTTGTTGCCCAGGCATCGGTGCGCGGATTGTATTTATAAACCGCACCGCTCGTTCCGGCAGCTGTATATCCTCCGATTACATATATAGAGTCTTTAATAGTTGTACCGTTTGTAGTTGCAAGTGCAGTTGGCAAAACTGTTTTTGTAGACCAGACATTTGTAACGGTATTATAACATCTGTTAATGTTTGTTGGAGTTCCTCCGCCCATTATATACACATATCCTGTATCATTAATAATAATTCCTGATGGTATAACTCTTGATGCATTTGTAGCTCCGTCAGGGAGTACTGCAAGACCTGTTGTCCATTCGGACGAAAAATTACTGCATGGCGGTGTTACAGTTCCAACATCAACTCCGCAATTTGTAACGTATGCACTCTGACCTCCATAAGTGAATGGACATCCTGCCGAACTGAAAGTTCTTCTCATAACCGCAGTTGCAGTATGTGCAAGGCTAAAACCTGTTGTCGTGCCTGTAGCAGAACATTGTTCAATCTGTATCACCAGACTTTGAGTTGAATTGTAAGCAAAAGGATGGTCTAACGTAATCATTAACCATGAACTTGTTCCTGCTGTGAATGTAACACTTGCTCTCTGGTAAACAGTATCCCATGGTCCCGTAAATAAGGAGGCGGGCAAAGTTGTAAGGGCAGTTTGAGCAAAAAGAACTTTAAAAGTAGAGTAAGTTGCAGGACCCAATGGATAAGTCGCTGACATCCTTACATAAAATTTCGTTAAATTCCCATTTGCAATAGGTGTTGGTTGATTAAACTCCCCCGGAGCAACAAGTGTCTGAATCATTTTACCTGCTGGCTGATTAAACGGGAAAGAATTGTCAACAGTCCCATTGTTGTAATTGTAGAACTGAGGTGTTTGTGCGAATGAAACTGCACTTAATGTAAGCATTACGATAAGAAGTAAACTTACAATTTTAAAGCGTTGTAAAGTTTTCATAATTTAAGATATTTAATTTATAGAAAAAAGAACTCAATCTCTTTGAAAAATTAAACTCGCTTAATATCAAAACTATTCGTGTTTGCTATTACCCCTTGATAAGTATAATTTACAATACTTATTTACCTTCACGTTTGTAATATATGTAATAATATTAATAAAATCAAAGATTAAATTAAGACAAATTCTCTTGGAATGAAATATTGCAGGATTACGATTTATAATGAAATAGCCCATTGTTTATCCACAACGGGCTATCGTTATAACTATTTCATAATTATTATTTTACAAGCATCATTTTCTTAGTGTCAATAAATCCGTTCGATTCGAGTCTGTAGAAATATACTCCACTCGTTAAATTACTCGCATTAAAATCAACTGAGTAGCTTCCTGCGCTTTTATTCTCATTTACAAGATTCATAATTTCTCTTCCGAGCATATCATAAACCTTTAATGAAACAAATCCGCTCTTTGGCAAAGCATAATTAATCTTTGTTACGGGATTAAATGGGTTTGGATAATTCTGACTTAAGGAATAAGTTTTCGGAACTATCTGATTTGGTATAACAGATGTTACTGTCGGACAGATTGTTAGTGTATCATATCCAGCAGTTCCCATAAGTGTACCGTTCCAGCCACTTACTGAATCCACACAAGTGCTGTCAAAATGCCATTGGGCTTTGAGGCCTGATGTGCTGTTGGGAATCCATTTATTACACATATTCAAAAGTATCTCCGGAGCTGTTCTCGCTACACTCCAGAGTCTTAGTTCGTCCAACATTCCCGAGCCTGCATCACTATTTCCTCTGCCTATTCTCATTTCATTTGCTGAACTGCCAAGTACACAAGTCGCAGTTACGGGTGCACCTGCCACACCATTCAGATAGAACGTAACCGTGCTTCCGTTTGAAACAACAGCTAAATGCTGCCAGACACCTGCCTGAATAGGAAATGGACAAGTAACGATAGTCGAACCTGCTCTGAAGAATGGTAACATTGTTGAAAGACTTACCCCCAGTTGATAATCAAACGAAGCCGCACCTTTATTCAATACAGTTGCTGCGGTTGTTGTTCCTCCCGGCTTTATCCAGGTTTCTATGGTTATGTTATTCCCGAAGCCGACCATCGAAGCATTATAAGGTACCTGAACATAAGTAGTATTAACTCCAGGTGTTGCAAGTTTCAGCGCACGGTTGACAATAGGTGCAGATGCATTTATTACATCCACACCGAAATTTACAACTGCAGCATCAACTGATGCGTATGGAGTAAACGGACATGCGCCAACAGACCATACTCTTCTGCCGCCGGTTAGCGTGTTGTTACGCACACCTATACTAGTTCCAGATGCTCCGCACTGTTCGACAAACATTATTAAACTTTTTGTCGGGTCATAAGGGTAAGGATGATCTAACGTAATACTCATCCATGAACCCGTAGCTGCGGTTAGTGGTGTTGAAGCATTATAATATGCAGTATCATAAGGACCTGGATAAAAAGTGGCGCTTGTCAGGTCTGTTAAAGTAGCCTGAGCTAACAATACTCTTAAGTTTGTGTATGTGCTCGTACCACCTGATGATACATAAAAATATACTTTTGTTATGCTTTTTCCCGCAGGAAGAGGTGCCGGTTGATTGAAATCGCCTGCAAGAAATAACCAGTTGACAGCTTTCCCTGCTGCCATACCAAAAGGAAAATTATTGTTGTTAGCACCAACATTCTGGTAATTATAATACTGTGGTGTTTGTGCCTGTAAAGTACCTGCACTTATTAATACCATAACCAACAATGCCAAAGCACTCTTGATTATTAACAGATGTAAATTTTTCATCATTCTCTGAATTTAATTTAAGAAATTGTTAGTTGTTAAGATAAGATTGTTGAATCTAATTATTCTGTAAAAATTATTGTATGATCTTCTGGGAAAGGAAAAATTATTCATCAGTATGCGAACCATAGAGGATAAAAAATATTCGATAAATTCTGAATGTAGTTTCATTATGGAACTAATTTTATTTCTGTAGAAAATGTTAATCTTTTAAATTTGAATACATATATCTTAAAATAAAACATATAAATCTTTCTAAGTACAATGTAATTAAAGCATTCCATTTATTCAAGCAAAATTTGTTAAAACAGATTTTAATGATGCAGCAATACTGCTTCGGAAAATCGTAAAATCTATTTAAATGTCTCGATAACTCTGTTTATTAAATTAATCAAATCATCCTGAACAAATGGTTTTGAAATATAATCTGTACATCCGCTGGAAAGAAACTCTTCCTTATCTCCGTCCATCGCAAAAGCAGTCATTGCAATTATTGGTGTATTCCTGTATGAATCGATCTTCCTTAATTGTCTGGTTGCTTCAAGACCGCTTTCTTCTTTCCCTAAATTTATATCCATAAGTACTAAATCATATTGTATACTTTTCGCTTTATCAAGAACTTCTTTGCAATTCTTAGCAGTGTGAATAGAGTATCTCCCTTTTAAATATGCCTGAACTAATAATAAGGTAGTGTAATCGTTATCTACTACTAACAGAGAATACATCTTATTGGATTTTAATGAATCTTTGATGGCTAAATCTTTTCCCGTTGCCAAATCCAGTAAAACACTGTCACTTTCGTTAACGGGCACCTTAATTGTAAATAATGCTCCTTTTCCTAATTCACTTTCTACACTGATTGTCCCGTTCATTTTCTCCACGAACTTTTTCGTAAGACTTAGTCCCAGTCCCGTTCCCTCGAAAGTTCTGCTGTAACCTTCGCTTACCTGACGGAATTCCTCGAATATTAAATCTGTTTTATCGGAGGGAATTCCAATCCCCGTGTCTTTCACTTTTAATTCTGCAAATCTTTTGCCGTTTTCATAAATAAACTTTGATGTAACTTCAATCCCACCGTATTCAGTATATTTAACAGCGTTGTTTATAAGGTTATTAATTATGTCGGTCATCATCCTTTCATCAAGTCTGACTTCCATAATACCATTATCGTTTATGAATTTTATATAAATGTTCTTCTTCTTTATTACCTGTTCATAATGGCTAATCGAATTTAATATTATTTCGTTGATGTTGAATAACTTATAGTTTGTCTCCAGTTTTCCTGCCACTATTCTGGACAAGTCCAGAATCAGGTTAAGTGTGTTCATCAGTCTTTTACCGCCTTTATAAACCCTGCTTGCCATTAATTTATGGGTATCATCAGTAAGTTCATTATTCAGTATTTCAGAAAAACCAAGTATTCCAACCATTGGAGTCCTGAGCTCGTGGCTCATATTTGCAAGGAAGTTCGATTTTATTCTGTCAGAATCTTCCGCTTTTCCTTTTGCTTTTATTAATTCACCTTCGCTTAATTTCAATTCTGTTATGTCAGTAAGAACAACTAAAAATGCAGGCTTCTTTTCATACTTAATTGGTATACCTCTTACTAATGCAATTACTTTGATATTCTCTTTTGTAATAACTTCAATCTCATAATCTTCAATGGTCTCTCCTGCTAACCTTCTCTGAATATTCTTTGAAACTAATTCTTTGTGCTCCTGATTAAGAAAATCGAAAATGCTTTTACCTCTGATTTCTTCCTCCGTACAACCTATCATATCCAGTCCGGACTTGTTCATATAAGCAATTTTGTTATCCTGATGTACTAATACATAACTTGGAAGGTTGGTAGTTATGGCTTTATATCTTTCCTCGCTGTCCTGCAATTCCATTTCAGCTATTTTGCGGTCTGTTATATCCCTGAAATTTATTACTATTGCATTAACATTCGGATCGCCGTACAGATTGCTGAATGTGCTTTCTATCCAGCGCCAGGAACCATCACTGCTTTTGAACCTGTAATCGAGGACAGGGACAAATTCAGGATTTAGCATTATTTCCTCGAGTGCCTTTAATACCATCGGAAGGTCTTCAGGATGGGTATTATCAGCAGGGTGAAAATTAGCAGTCTCATCTGCAGGATACCCGAAAATTCTTTTGGAATTATCACTTATAAAATCAAATTTTCCGTCAGTGCCTATTGTAACAATTCCGTCCGGCGCATTTTCAATTATTGCCTTGTAGAATCTTTCCGTTTTTCTGAGTTTCTCTTCGGCTGATTTCTGATCTGTAATATCACTGATTATTCCAATCGAGCCTATAACTTCACCTGTATTATCAAACATCGGAGCACCGCTGATGTTTGTCCAAACTATTTCGCCGGTTTTCTTTAATGCTCTGACGGTATATACTTCGGATATGCCCTTTGTTCTTTCAATATTCTTTTCAATTATGATGTGCCTGTCGTCTTTATGTATGAGTATTTCATTACCCGAATTACCTATAAGTTCTTCTTGCTCATACCCGTATATTTCACAGCATCTTTTGTTTATGTATTTTATTACATCATCATTATCCACAAACAACACACCTTCGTTCATGTTGTTAATCAGTAAACGGTATCTCTCTTCGTTCTCTTTTAGTGCTGCTTCGGCCAGTATATTCTTTGTAATATCACGGGCGGCACCGAGTAAATTGGTGCAAATGCCTTCTTCATTAAAAATTGGAGTGAGTGTTACATCAACGTAAATCTTGCCATTCCCAAAATCATAGTATTCTTCGTGCTGGGTTGCCTTTCTGTTATTTATTGCCTCCTTGTATTTTGAAATTACAAATTCTTTGTATGGGTTGTTTTCTTTCATTTCGTTTACAGTCTTTCCCAATATTTCCGATTCTTTCAATCCTGTTGTTTTCAGATAAGCTTTGTTTACGGAAATCAGTCTGAATACATCTTTAGGCTCAACTCCAACCAGGTACATTGAATCCGACGAACTGTTGTATACAAGGTTTGCAAGCAAATCACTTCGTTTTTTCAGGAATGAAGTCTTATCGCTTGCCGTAAATCGCCCACCTGCAGTACTCTGTAAAGAATTTGTAAGAATTGGTAATTTATCTATCGTCAGAAAATCGTCGGCTCCGGCTTTCAGACATTCGATTGCAAAATCAATGTCCGGAGATTCAGAGATAACTGTAACAGGTATAAGAGGTGTACAGTCATCCCTTATTGCTATCAAATTAAATACATTGTTTTCTGATTTGTTAACAGAGATTATCACTGCATCAGGATTGTCTTCTGTAAGATGTGTTTTGAATTCCTCCGTTGAAGGTACAGATTCAAGAATTAAATTATGTCCATTTTTCTCTACTTCATTCTTAATCTTTGAATTAACGGTTTTATTGGTGCCGAAAAGTAAAATTTTCAATTTAGAGCCCATACCCTTGTTTTGAATTATTCTAAAACTATTGTAATATATCTTTAATACTAAAAGGCATAACTGAAATTTTTAAAGCTGAATCTTCTAAGTTATTGTATTGGAGCATTTTAATATATAATGATTTGCAATTATTTACAATACATTATTTTCGAGTTACGGCTAAGTTTAACATTCTTATTCTGTTTTAATTTATTCAAAATTATTTTAGTTTATTGTACAGCAAATACTATATTAACTTAATAGAATAAATTGTATGCGTACTCAATCAAAGTTATTTGTAACAGCATTTTTGTTATTTTGTTTTCTTGCTCCGCTTCTAAAATCTCAAACCTGCGACGATAATCTTGTATTTCAAATTGAAAAGATTAAGCAGGAGATCGAAACCTCTCTGGTATCTGCAACGACCACGGAAGCGAAACTCGAATCGGGGGAAAGGCTTCTCGCTTTTTATAAAGATGGAAGTTTGATAAAAATATCCGTTGATTTATACGATTACGACGGGCCGCAATTCTCCACAGAGCTATTCTTCAGAGACGGTTTTGTCAAGCTTGTTGTGGAGGAATATATTAAGTCGAGAAAGATCTGCAAGGATTGCTATTATTTTGCCGATGATAAACTTGTTTGCTATAAGGATGTGAAATCCGATGAGTATAAACCTTCTGATAAATATGCAAAGGCAGAAAAGAAGTGGCTTAAAAAAGTTGAAAAGTATTTAGAGGCTATACAGTAATTATATATATTGTAAACAAAAAAACCGGCATCATCAACCGGTTTTTTAAAAATCTACTACAAACTTATTTCCTTGTGTACCTTATTTCCATATTCTTAATGTCTTTCCCGTCAACAACTGTAAACATTTCCATTCCCA
>JBMOHR010000023.1:0-22966 GCA_049317745.1 Ignavibacteria bacterium | reverse complement strand
ATTAAAAACTATAACGAATATATTTGAATAAAGTTTCGGGGGTATTCAGAAAAGGAGAGAACTAGAGGAGCTTACTCCCACAAATTTCTCAAATTAACACAAAGAAGAGCAGTGCAGGAAAAGATAAGAGAATTGAACGCGGATAAGAGACGATGAGACGGATTTTCGCGGATGGTATTTTAGGGTTAGAGATTTAAGAACGGGGATGGAATTAAGAGATTACCACCAAAACACTAAAGCACGGAAAGAGCAGACACGAATTACACGAATGAAAAACTATTCACCACAGAGTGCACAGAGCACACAGAGCTTTTTTAGGGTTAGAGATTTAAAGATGAGATAGAACTTTTCCACGAATTACACTAATTAGACTAATTACGCGAATTAGAGAAGAGATTTTTTAGGGTTAGAGATAAGAAAGTAATTATGAATTAAGAGTTAAGAGTTATAAGAGATTACCACCAAAACACTAAAGCACGAAGGAGCTAGAAGCTAGTTAAAGATTAAAAGATGGTTCACCACGAATTGAAGCATAGAAGTTAGAAGCTAGAAGCTAGGAGCTAGTTAAAGATTAAAAGATGGTTCACCACAGAGCGCACAGAACACACAGAGGGCACAGAGATTTTTTGAAAGAGCGATTCGCAAGCGAATTAGGCAAAGAGTTTTATAAGAACAGTCATGAGTTAAAAGTTAAGAGTTAAGAGAGGATGAAGTAACGTTTGTAAAAGGAAACCGGCGATTGTTAGGAGGACAACCGCCGGTTAAGGATAACTATGAAAAACTTTGACAGCTGCTATCATCAGCTAACCACTATTGCTTAATCCCTACTTCACCATTACCATCTTAACTATGTGCTTGTAAGTCCCTGCTTCTATCTTTGCAAAGTATATTCCGCTCGCGTAGTTTCCTCCGTTAAACGATGCTTCGTATCTGCCTGCCTGAAGGTTATCGTTTACAAGTGTTTCAACTTCTTTTCCTGTTATATCGTACACTGTAAGTTTTACGAATGAGTTGTTCGCAAGGTCGTACTTTATGGATGTTGTTGGGTTAAACGGGTTCGGATAGTTATCGTACAACTTAAATTCCTTCGGTAATTCGGATGTGTTATTTCCTGTTCCCGTTATTATCGGATTAACTATGTTAAACGTTGACGGGTATACAAGCGCTACCGTTGAGTCGTTTACTGTCGTTAATGCAGTAGTAAACGGCGGGTTGACTCTGAACTTGATTGAGTCTGTTACAAACGAACCTACTACGTTAAACCTTACTTTTCCGAGTGGGTACGTTCCGGGGTTAAATCTATAGAATCCGCTCGTATTGAATGTTAATATGTTAAAACTCATTATTGTCGCAGATGCAGCAAGTGTTTTTAACGGCTGATATCCACCCGAGTTTATGTTTGGATTCGGGTTTATTACAGGGTTATCAGGATGGATTGTAAGTCCGCTTAATGGGTTCGGGCTGATGTTCAGTCTTATCGTTGCTGCTCCTACTGCCCAGAATTGTCCCGTCGGAACTGTTGCTATTAAATCGTATGAAAGTATTCCTGCTGCTATTGACCTGTTCCCGAGTGAGAATGTTACCTTTACCTGTGCTGGTGATACATTCGCCATTACGATTAAGAGTAGTACTATGGTTATTATCTTTTTCATAATCTGTTTTTTATAGTTTAATTAATATAATTTTTATACTCGCTTATTTTAATACTCTTTGTTTTAATTACTTCCATTCCCCTTACGGGGAATGGAAGTATTGTTATTTTATTCTTATTTATTACCTGTTTTGGTTTCTTTATTCACTTTATCTGTATTTACCTTATTCTTTTCCGTAGTCACTTTCTTACCTTCATTCACTATTGTCTTGATATCTTTACCTGACTTTAATGAGTTATCTAATTGCATCTTCAGATTCTTTATTATCTCTGGGACTAATGGTTCTACTCCCGGTGTTATCTTTATCAATCCAAAGTTATTAGCAATTATTGTTACGTCCGATGCATTAACGTCTTCGTCACCGTTGAAGTCGCTTCTTAAATATCCGAGACTGCCGAATTCTGTGATAAAGATTCCGATATCGTTTGCATCAATCGAACCATCACGGTTTGCATCACCGCCAAACAGTACCCAGACAGTTCCGGCCTGTTTCATGTTGTCGCCGAATGCCTGTGTCATTGCTGTGGTGAAGTCATACGTTAATGGTGTTCCGCCAACGAACGATTGCGGCAGTTTACTCCATGTTTCAAGATGGTTTCTGTGGTTTACTACTATGAAATAACTTCCCGTTGTGACTCTGTTGAAGTTCATGCTTGCTGTTCCTGTTGCGCTTAATACTACTTTCGCAGTATCTACAAAGGCAAATGTTGTTGAGTTTGCAAGATAAACTTTAACTGTATCTGTTACCTGTGTTGTTCCATTCCAGAATCCTTCAAGGTAAACCTTCAGGTTCAGTGTCAGATAAAGTGAAAGTGTTGTAAAGTTCCATTTTACTGACCATGCTCCCGTTCCGCCTGCGTTTGTTGCATTAACTCTCCAGTAGTACTTTGTTGTCTGTGAAAGTTTGCCTACCGGTACAGTCGTTGTTAATCCTGCTACTCCTGTTGTATCCCATTGTGTGGTTACAAAGTTAGAGTCTGAAGATACCTGTATTCTGTAACTTACAGCACCTGATACTGTGTTCCAGGTAAATGCAGGGGTTAATGACACACCTGTTGCGTTATTTAATGGTGTGGCAAGTGCCGGTGCTACAGGTATTGCCACTATTGTTGTATAGTACCATACGTTGCTGAATCCGCTCCAACCTGTCTGGTTGAGTGCTTTCACTCTCCAGAAGTACTTAGTAAGGTTCGGAAGTCCTGTTACGGTTTTCGATGTATCTGCAGAAGTTGAATCTCTAAGAACGTTTATGGTAAACGTTGAGTCAGTACTGAGTTCAAACCAGTATTTAGCAATTGTTGTAGGACCGTCTGTTTGTCCGTTATTAGTTGATAGTTGTTCGTTGTTCGATTTTCTATTTGTAGTGCCTTTATTATCAGCAAGTGTTTCTATTGCTTTGAGCCACTTGAATGTCAATGTAGTTGGTTGATTTACAGCTCCGTTTGACGGTGTTGAAAGTACAGGTGTGTTCGGTGAATTTGGAACGGTTGTAAAGTTCCAGACTGATGACCATGCACTTGTACCGACTGTATTTGTTACGTTTACTCTCCAGTAGTACTTTGTGTTTGTTGTCAGTTTACCTGAAGGTATCGCAAGCGATGTTGCGAGTAATGTTGTGTCAATGTTTCCTGTTACAAAGTTTGAGTCTGTCGATACCTGAAGCCTGTATCCTGTGGCTGTTAATGCTGATGCCCAGGTTACAGTCAGTGTTGGTGAAACGTCTATCGTTCCACTTACAGGTGTAACAAGGTTTGTGTATAATAACGGTGCATCGTTCAGTCCGAGTCTGAGGGCTGTTGTTCCGCCCGCAGGGTTAACTGTGTTTGTACCGCTTGGCCAGATACCTGTAGCAGATGTGTTAAACGATATTACAGAACCATCAAGATACGATTTTTGTTCGACTCTCTGTACTCCGTTTGGCAATGCGTTCGGGATTATACTTCCCCATCTTCCGTTTCTTGCGTTTACTGAGTCGGTGTAGAATGCTGCGACACTTGCCGCTGTTACACCTTCATCTTCAACGTACGTCTGTGATAATGGTCTGCCTGTTCCTGTTGTGTTATCATAAAGCGCTACAAAGTTCTTTGGAAGTGCCAGAGATACTCCGTAAATACCTGTTCCGTTTGGTGCGCCAGCCGTGGTTGAAAAGCCAAGCACGTTAATGGAGTCGTTGAGTGCATATCTCGCGATTACAGTTCCGACTGAGTCACCGAGTATGATTGACGGCATTACATAATTTCCTGCCGTGAACCTTGCGTTGCCTGAATTTAAGAATGCAAACCAGCCTGTATAGTTACCTGATCCATTTGCCGTGAATGTTCCATACTGACCTGCTGTTGTTAAACTTCCAAGACTTGAATATGTGAATGTTTGTGTTAATTTATTTATAAGCATTAAAATACCTGCTCCTGAATTTGTTGTACCTAAATCAGAATAAATGGCAGCCATATTATAATAGCGGTAAGTCTTGCCGGGTGTTAAGCCGCCAACTGATCCGTAGAAAGTGACAGGTAATCTTGTTGAAGTGCCTGAAGCCATATACTTTGGAATGACACCAGTAAAGTTAGACATAGTTAAAGCTGTTGGGTCTGTCTGTGTTCTGAAATTCCAAGTTGAAGAATAAGAGCCAGTACCTGCAGCATTAGATGCGTTCACTCTCCAGAAGTACTTAGTGTTAAAACCAAGTTTACCCGATGGCACTGAGACCTGTACACCTGATATACCTGCAGTATCCCAGTTGGTAGTTAAAAAGTTAGAGTCCGTTGAAAGTTGTAACCTGTATGTTGTTGCATAAGTAACTGCGTTCCAGGAAATCGTCGGTAATAAACCGATACCTGTTGCACCGTTTACAGGTGATACTAAAACAGGTATTGACGGTACAGGAGGTACGGTTGTAAAGTTCCATACACTACTGAAGCTGTTCCATCCAAACTGATTACTTGCTTTTACTCTCCAGTAATATTTTGATAATGATGTCAAACCTGTTACAGATTTTGCTGTATCTGTTAGAACTGAATCTCTTGCTATTATAGTTGTAAACAATGAATCCGAAGCAAGTTCAAACCAGTACTTGTTAACAGTAAGTGGTGAGTTTGTTTCTGATTTACTATTTGTCTTTGACGTTATTGCATTCGTTAAATCAACTGATTTGAACCAGTTTAATGTCGGGTTAAGAGGTTGATTTACTGAATTGTTTGCAGGTGCGTTTAACACTACCTGAGATGCATTGCCTATAACCTTAAAGTTATAAACCGAAGTAAATTCTCCGTTTACACCAGCTCCGTATACAGGATTGACTCTCCAGTAGTACTTTGTCTGTGGTGATGGGTTGACAAATGTATATGTTGAATCACTTGCTGATGTGTTAACAGCAAACGAGGCAAATGTTGTGTCGGTTGATACCTGGACTCTGTAACTTGACGCATATATTCCTTTTGTCCATACCAGCGTTAACGGCACCTGAACTCCTGTTGAGTTATTTGCAGGAGATAACAAGTTTAAAGCAACCGGTTTTGTAAGAGCAAACTCGTGTGAACCTAAGTTTACCGGTCCGCTTGTTGCTCTCGGGTAACCGTTGTAGTCATTATTGACTGAACTTATTCCGTCACCTCTTTTGTAAACATAAGCTGCACCGTATTGTGTCGTATCAATGTTAAGATTACCTGACGATACACCCCTGAACATTGTTGTTGGTGCAATGTTTGCTGAAGTATCTGCATAAGAATTATTATCACCTCCGGTGACATACTGCCAGCCTGCGAGGTTGTAAGATGTTCCGTACCATTCTGCTATTGCCGATGATGAAGGAGCTATTAATAAATTGTAATTACTAATGAATAACGGACTTGGTCCGCTTAGAGGACTTGATTCTTTAATCTTTACATCATCAGGAAAGATAATCGGCAGTCCCTTACTGTTGGATTTTGCGTTTGTTCCGTACATACCGCCAATTGTATAATGATTTCCAAGACCACCTGAACGTGCATTAACAAAAATATTATTCTTAAGAAAAGCTGTAAACACAGATGTAGCTTTGTAGTATGTATAAGAATTATATGGATTACTTGCTGATGTTGTGCCTCCAATCAAAACAGTATTATTCAAATATCTTACGATACTTGGAAGTTGACTTGAAGTAGTAAACATATCGAGAATACCTATTACCTGACCCTGAGCACCTGAGTTTTCAGTCATTGTAACCTGGTTATTCACTAAATCAACTGTGCCTCCGTTCGTTGCGCCGAGCATATATATACCAGCACAAATATCACCCTGTCCAGATGACGTTGAGGAAAAGACAGAATGAATTTTATTGTTAGATACAACAGAAGAGTCACCAATGTTTGAAGTTGTAGCACCTAAATACATACCTAAGTTCTGGATTCTGCCACCAGGAGAAGTTCCCGTATTCATATTTCCGATATTCTCGATAGTATTATTTTTAATAAGTAATTTGCCAGGCTGCTGTATGTAAATACCATATGTAGTTACATTATATCCGGCAGTTCCCGGTAAAATCCAAGATAACATATTTGTTATTGTATTATCTGAAATTTCAACAGGGATGTAATTAACAGAACTTGTAATATATATACCATATTTCAGAATTTGTGTTAAACCTGCAGAAGTAGATCTTCTGTTCAGAATATTGTTAATAGTGTTACTTCTGATTATAAGATTATTTCCCGCATAAGAGGCCTTTACGCTTGATGAAATTGCAGTAAAATTACCATTGAACGCTATTGTTTTTGAAGTATCAGTACTTCCTATATAATTTCCTGAAACATTAAATAATCCAGTTGTATTAACCCAAATACCGTATGAAGCCGAGGATGTGGTATTAGTATCTATAATGTTTCTAATGATATTGCCTCTGACAGAATTAATGGAGTCATAACCAAGCTGCAGATTCATTCCTGTAAACGTAGTAAGATAAGGAAGAGCAGTTCCGCCGCATAATGGAGCAGAACCTCCGATGTAATTGCTGTCTATAACATATCCACTCGCAAAAAGGCCTGATGAAATATTCAAACAAGTCCAGGCAGTGTTTGGGTATTTGGAACTGTTAAAAAAGAAACTATTCCCTTTAATAATCCAGCCGTTACCGTTACCGGTGTTAGTACTGTTTACAAATATACCGTTGTTTGTAAAGTTTGATATTTCATTACCTATGATAGAATTGTAAGAATTCTGAACTGCGGCACTTGAGCCAACAGAACTAATTGCACCGTACGGAATTCCGGCATAATTTTCATAAGTTGTGTCTGTTCTTTCGTGAATCTGATTGTAAGCTAAAGTGTTGTAACTGTTTCCTTTTGTAGCAGAGCCTGTTGCGAAATTAACAGGATAGAATCCATTTGTATAATTATTAACACTTTCAATTACGCAATTTTTAATAGTATTGAATTGTGCTCCGTTTATAAATGTGAAAACAGGTCTTCCCGCTATTCCAGCTGAACCAACGTTATATTTATTCCTGAATAGAAGGTACTTGCCTGTACCGCCATCTATAGTAACATTAGTTGCACCATTAAATCTGATTAAATCACCGTTCACCCAACCTGAGATTACTCTTTGTGTGGTTCCGTCGGGAACTATTGTTAGTGAATAATTTGCATTAGGAGACATTGTTTCAGCCCAGGCATTAAGTGTATAAGTACCCGGCTCTGAAAGGTCGCTTGTAATTACTGCTTGTATGCTGCCAGACAAGACACCACTGTTAATAGCAGCAAAAAGACCACCTGCTCCTGTTAATGTAGTATAGGTCTGTCCAGTTCCTACGTTTATTGTACTTGATAAACTTCCTGTGATAACATATTTGTTGATCGTTCCGATTACCGGGAAGTTAGCAGAGATCAGGTTTACGCTTGAAGGAGCAGTTGTAAATCCACTTGCATTTATGCCAACGTTTGGTGTTGCTGCCAGATCCTGTGCGATGACGAAATACTGAACTGTATCTCCAGCTGCAACTGAACCACCGAATATTTTAGAATAATCGATTGTAAAACTGTATGGGTTGCCGGTTGTGCCTGTTGCGGATGAATATTTCCATCCATCTGTTGCACTTGTATTGTCGTTATAAGTATTTGCATTGATAGACTTTTTATAATATATACGGGCTCTGTTCGAAGCAGTATCAACATTGCTTCTGTCAAACATATTTACACCTGAGAGTACTCTGTTAGAAGTTCCTGCTGTACCAAGCGGTGAATATACAATTGCCGGCGGGATGATATCTGTTGCAAGGTTCCCGCTTAGTTCTGTAAATCCAACAGAAGGCAATGTTGTACTTCTTGTTGTTCCGTCAAAATCTTTTGTTACTGCAAATGGAATTGTGACAGGAAAACCACCCTGATACAACAAGGTTGATGTCCCTGTGTTTATCCTTAAATTGCCCGTTCCAGCGCTCACGAATGAAGGCATTTCAGAGAACGAACTTTGCTCTCTTGGACTCATAATACTGCGGAAAGCACTTATTGTAGAAGCTGTGCTTATGCTGTCAAAATAATAGTATGAAGTCGCCGATGCTGAATTTACATACCAGTTATTATTATTCCATAAAGTGCTGCTGTTTCTTAATGTATTTGGTCTGAAAAGTTTCAAAGCAAGTGATTTACCTGTTGATCCTGCAATTGATAGGTTTACAACGTTATTATTTTTCAGCTCTACGTTGTTTGTATCTGAAATACTAATACCACTCGTACCGTATGTTGCCGTAGACACAATGTTTGTATCGGCAAGATAAATGCTGTTATAATAGAGCCTAACGTTCATTCCACCCGATATTTGAATACCAGAAACCGCATTAGGATATGCACTTCTTAATGCACGTAAATTTGAGATGGAATTATTATAAATGAAAGTATTAACTGAATTAACCTGTGACGAAGTGGTAGTATCGTAAATGCCATATACCTGCCCTGTTAAAGAGGAATCGATTAAATTATTAATCTTATTATTAAAGATATATTTATTGATACAATAACCGTTAGCAATACCGTCAACTTTAAACACGTTTGCATAAATATTACTTACTGTATTTCCGCTTAAGTAAGAGTCTTTCATTGAAAAGGCAGTAGCAGGGAAATCACGAATACCGCTGAACAAAGCAGTAACACCCGTGGCGCCTGTCGGTATATAAATATTTGAGATATAGTTATCTGATACGTATGCTTTCTGACCTGCTACACCCGAAGTATTAAAGATACCGAATGTTGAAGTACCTGCACCATACTTATTAATATTCATTATAGTGTCGTTCTTTATGTACAAATTATTAACGGTAGATATTACGTTAATAAAGTAACAAGTACTCGTTGTCGTTATCGTTCCATTTTTAATTGAATTACCTGTAACGTATAAAGTATCGGGTGTTCCCGAGCTGTAAATACCATAAATTGCAGCAGCACCTGTTGCATTAACATTCCAGTTCTGAAGTATATTATTTGCAATGTAAATTGAATTCCCGATACCGGATGTACCACCATTATTATAGATACCATATTGTGCTGTGGTAGCAGAGGAAGAGTTATTTAAAGTAACAATATTAGATTTTATGTTAACGTTAACATAGTTGCCATTGTAATAATAAATTCCGTATAAAACAGCAGTTGTTCCTATACCGCCATTAATTATATTATTCGACAAATTAAGATTATTTTCATATCCAACATAAACTGCATAAGTAGCTGTTGTAGTACCACCGAAACCTGTAATTGTATTTCCTGAGATATCATTATTCTGATTATAAGTTACGTAAGGTAATGGAGGTGAAGCATAACCAAGAAATTTAACACCTGTATAACAATTTGATACAATGTTATTCTGAATTTTATTGTAGGAAATTGCACCAGCGGTAGTCAAAGGATTTATTGATGTTGAAACCTGTCCACTTATACCAATTGCAGCAATGGTCTTCCATTTTAGTGCAATTGTATTATTTCTGATTGTATTATACTGCGCACCATCGTATGCAGTAGGGTTCATTAAACTGTAACCGAATTCTACAAGTCCAAGTGTTGTTGAGTCTTTTTGTCTTACGTTAATAGAGTCAAACGTAAAGTAATCGGCTCCGTTAATACCGATGATATAATCAGTAGTTCCTGTAGTACCTCTTCTTTCAACGTAAACCTCACCTGGTAAATCAGATTTCTTTTTGAAAGTAATTGTGTTAATGCTGCTCGCACCAAAAACAGGATTGACTGTAATAACACTATCCACATCTATACCTGCATCAGTTCCATAAACACCGGGAATAACGTTAAAAGTAACGGGACCGCTGACACCTCTTAATGCCATATCATTAATGGCGGCTGTAAAGGTCGGATAGTTTGGTGATACCTGACCAGGACCTAAAACATAAGAGCCTGAAAGTCCGCTTGATATAGTCCTGAAACCCGGAGGAGCTGGAACTAAAGGCGCTACTGTTCCGAGGCCGGAAATTACTATTGAGTCGCAGGTAGCGTCTATTAAATTTCCAGATGTTGCGCCCGCAGGGATATCGTAAGTAAGCCAGAAATAATTCGTACCTTCAACTAAAGGCAATGAACCTGAAATTTCAAAAGAACCGTTCGGGTTTGCAACAACATTACCGTACTGTTGTGATGTGTTAAATGAATTGGATACCCCTGTATAATAAATTTTTGCATTTCTGATATCGGTAGATGGAAATGATGACCCAGAAGTAGAAAGTTTAAACTTGTTTAATGAGTATGAGTTTAGAACACCCGAAGCTGATATTTCAATTCCAATAATCTGATTGTTTGTAGATGGTTTTAGAATCGGATTAGTGTTCTGAGAAGTAGTGCTTGAATTATATACCATATTTGAAGCAACACCGTAACCTATATCATCAAGATATACAAAATTACCAACTCCGCAAACACCTTTGAAGAGTAAATAATTAGTAGATGTATTAAATGAAGGAGGAATATTGATTGAATAATAATACCAGTTATTTTCTGCCGAAACTCTTGGAATTGAGATGAGCACAGTTGCTCCGGTTAAATTTGCTGCGGTGTTAACATAAACAATAAGACTATCAGGAGAATTAGGTAATTCAGTATTTCTGTAAGTCCAGAAATTAACCACACCCTGTCCGCTTGTTAAATCAAAAGATGGTGTACATAGTGTATTATTATCACCTAAAGCGCCAAGATTACATCTATACGCTGCCATTTTAGTACCCGAATGAGGCATAGCGGGAGTTAACGCACCAGACGTTGCAGATGCCCATACTTGTGAACCTGTTCCAGTAACCGCTGTCCATCCTGTCGGAGGAAAAGTGGCACCTTCAAAAGATTCATATGTTAAATTATTTGGTGACTGACTGACCGGAGCCGCCAGATACCATGGTATAGAATTATCTGACAGGAAATTGTAACCTGTGAAAGTCAGGTATAATGCGAATACCATCAAGAAAGAAAAGTTCTTAAATTTTGACATAGTATTATTATTTAGATTAATTAATTTCAATTTACTTTATAAAAGACATTTTTCTGGTTGATACATTAATACCATTTACAACCAGTGAATAAAAGTATATACCACTTGAAAGTTCTGAACCGTTAAAATTCATTTTATAACTACCTGGATTAAGCATTAAGTTTCTGATTTCGTTTGTATATTCCCTTCCTGTAATATCATAAACTTTAAGTGAAACATTTCCTGCCTTTACAATATCGAATTCGATAGTAGTTGTCGGATTAAATGGATTAGGGTAATTTTGTTTTAAATCATAATCTACAGGGACTGTATGTTCATACGTAAATTCACTTGTAACAGTACCTTTAATATATTTGAATATCTCTGCACCACCTGTATTACCGGCAACTGCAAATATTGTATCAGGATGTACCATTTTTGCACTCATTATAGTATAACCACCAACATTGAATATCTGCCAGGTTTGTCCCTTGTTAGTTGTTTTTCCTACTACCCCAATAACACCACCAACAACACCGTTATTTGAATCATACCAGTCCGTAGTAAACAACGTTCCAGCATTAACAGGGAAATTTAATGAAACCCAGTTAGTGCCGCCGTTTGTAGTAGTATAAACCTGGTCTGCACTGATATAAACATTATTAGCATCAAATACCTTAAGGCTGTTATAAGTTCTCAATGCTACAGGAATAGCTGTTAAAACCCAGTTAATACCGCCATTTGTTGTTTTCTGAATCTGATTCTGTCCAACTATAAATCCTGTGTTAGCATCTACCATTTTAATTCTGACAGCAATCGGACCGGAATAAGCAGATGTTTGTTCAGTCCAGTTTACACCACCATTTAATGTCTTCCAGATTTTTGTAACACCGCCTGCACTGGGAAGACCACCTACAACCCACCCCGTTGTTTCATTTATAAAATCGAGACCGTTCAGAAAATATGAAGACAATGCGGAATTTCCGTTAAGCGACGCGTCCCAATCAGTACCGCTGTTTGTGGTTTTAATAAATTCTCCCCAGTGACCGCAAATAAAACCTGTTGAAGGATTAAGCATACAAATATTTGCCAATAAATCAATAGATGTATAACTTGCAGTGCTCCAGTTTGAACCTCCATCACCAGAATACATAATATTATCAGTAGCCCCTGCATTTGAGCCTATTGCAATCAATTTACCCGAACCGTTCTGAGCATAAATATCTATCAGATTTGCAGATCCTTTTACATAATTAATATTTGTCCAGTTTACACCATTATCTGTAGATTTATTCATCAATCCATATGTTCCTGCAACCAGCATAGTCGAACCGATTTTATCAAACCCATAAATTACTGAAAAAGAAACGGGCTTTAATGGATCTGCAAAAGGTAAACTTGACCAGGTATTTCCATTGTCTGTGGTTTTAAAAATAGATGTTGCAGGTCCTGAACAATATACATCAGTACCCGATGCAACAACTTTCCAGAAAGAACCTGAAGCAGGTGCATTATTTCCAGACCAGGTATTTCCGCCGTCTGTAGTGTATCTGAAAAATCCACTCGGTCCGCACAAATAACCTGTTGTAGAATTAACAAAATTAATATCGTATATATAGTGAGTACTGGAAGTACCAACATTAAGAATAAACCAATTGGCTCCGGCATCTGTCGTTTTGTATATATTTCCTGCGGTTGTACCTATAAATATATTGTTAACGTCAAGTGCACACACACTGTATAAAGTTGTTGTGACTGCATCAAGACCGGGAATTGGAGTCCAGTTTAATCCCCCGTTAGTAGTTTTCTGTCCTTTAATTCCTGTAGTTCCCACTAAATAGCCAGTAAGTGAATTCAGAAAAGAAAATTTATAGGTTAAGAAATTTGCAGTTGCTCCCGGAATATAGATTGTATCAAAAGTCAAACCACCATTTGTAGTTTTTACGATACCATGACTTGCCTGAGTTCCAAGAAGTCCGTTGTTCTGGTCAAAGAACCAACCAGATTTGAAATTAGTATAAATCGGTGTTCCTGAATATAAAGAAGAAGGATATCCCCCTGTTGTAGTTTTCCAGGTGACACCTGCATCTGTTGTTTTTAAGAAAGAACCATAATCACCCGCTGCAAGCCATACGTTTGCATTTATCATTTTAAACCAGTTTATAAATTGTCCCTGTGGTTTTGGATGTATCCATTTCCAGTTAGGGTCATTCTGGGCTAAAATACTATTTATACTTAGAACAATAATTAACAAAGTTAAATAACCTACTAATTTTTTCATAATTTATATTATTTAATTAAAACCATTTTTTTAGTTGATACTATTGAATCATCAGCAATCAATGAATAGAAATAAATCCCACTCGGCAAACTGCTTCCATCGAAATTCATTTTATAAACTCCGGGTATTAAATTCTTATTATTAATCCCGCTCTTATATTCCTTACCTGAGACATCGAATAATTTAACAGATACGTTACCTGCTTTCGGTACACTAAATTCAATGTTTGTGTTCGGATTAAACGGGTTCGGGTAATTTTGTTTTATTGAAAAGCAAGACGGAATATCAGTGCCTGAATAACTTATACCAACAGTATAATTAAGCCTTAAACCCCAGCCAAGCAAAACGCCCTGATTTGTTGAGTTTGCATCGCTTATTTTCAAAACCCAGTTTCCGTTTGCAGAAGAACTTCCCATATTACCGAATGTACTCTGAGGTTTTACGTAGTTTGTCCATGGGCTCATAAATGTCTGGCTCGTTATCGATTCGGAAAAATTATCATCGAATATTGTGAAGAATCCGCTTTTTGAAGAGTCAGCAACATTTTGAGTAAAAATTCTGCTTTGTCCGTTTGGTGCAATCAATGTTAATGTTAAATCGCCCGTTCTTTGATGCTGTAAGTTCAGGAACAGTTGCAGATTGTTTACATTACCTGCGACATTTGAGATATTGAGTGTATCAAGAGTTTCGCCAGGTTCTAAGCAGACTTTTCTTTTTACTCTAAATTGAAAATTTGAGAACTCTTCTGCATCTAATGTTGTATTGAAACTTACAAAGTTTTTTCCAGGCTCACCCGGTTCACCTTCATTAAAATAAGCGCTTATTCTTGAATTGTTATTACTGCCGTTTAAGAAAGAACCATCAATACCGGTGGTCTGAGATGAGTTTTTAAGATTACCATCAAAATTCCAACAAGCAACTAAAGAAGAATTATTTTTCAGAGCATTTCCCGAAACAAACATAGTGTTTTTAATTTCATCGAAAGTTCTGTTATAATTCCAAATTCTTATATCATCAAAATAACCATTAGTCCTTGAAGTTGTATAGTTACGCCCAATCCATGCAGAATCGGTGTTAACAGGCATAGTAATAGCATAAGTGGAAACAGATTGAAACTCTCCATTTATGTAAAAACTTATAGAAAAGTTCGGTCCATTTGACCAGGTTACTGCAATGTGATACCACTTATTTATTTCGAATGTTATTGGTCCGGAATCGTAATAATTATGGGCTCCGATATTGCATCCAAGTTTATTTCCAGGAGACAAGAATATTCCGAGAGTAGTGTTTGCATAAGAATTACCTTTAATAAATATAGGGGCAATTGAACCTAATGCACTAAAACTTACCCATGCTTCAAATGTTCCTCTTGTTGTAAGATTAAAAGCAGGGTTATGAGGAATTGTCATATAATCATTAGTGAACCCATTTGTTTTCAGACACATATTGTATGGTATAGGCTGACCCGCCAATACTGGCACAGGCTGAGCACCACCGATATAACTTCCGTTTTTACCACCGATATAATCATAAGCATAAACCGATGAGTTAAAACTCCACGATGAGACTAAACCGTTGTAAACAGATGATGATGTTAATGCATTGTTTGCATTAGCCCCCTGGTCATCCCCTAATCCTGTGAATCTGCTGAGAGCAATCTGGAATTCAGATTTTTCAACTCTCCAAAACCTTACTTCGTCAATTTTGCCTTCGAAGAAATTCTGCTGAGTTGACAAATTGCCGCCTATAATAACAGGGTTAATTCCAGTGTCCCATACTGCAGAGTTCGGACCCACTGTTCCGATAAGTAAACCGTTTAAATAATAATTTACAATATATGCTGACTGACCACCCGACCAGGTTACTGCAACGTGTGACCATTTATTTAAAGGAATATTAATAACTGAAGATGGAATGAAAGTTACAGAACCAATCTGAAATATAAGACCTGAAGACTGATTAGCTTTAAGTATAAATGAAACCGCTGATGAATAACTGGTTTTAGATATTAATGTGTTCTCGTGAGTAAGATTTGTTGGATTAACCCACATTTCTACTGTTCCATTTACGGGACTGTTAAACGAAGAATCAAAAGGAACCTGAACATATTTACTTGATGCACCAAGACCTCCAAGTACAGAATTACCGGTAAGGTTTCCGTACCTGTCAGTTTGCGACAGAACATTCGACAAAACTAAAGCTGTAAATATTATGACATATATCGTTTTTTTATCCAACATTATGTTTTTAGATTGTTCAAATTTTTGCATTTAAGAATCAAACCGGTTATTTAAAGCAACCGGTTTGATTTCTTTATTTAACTATTTAATTAACATCATTTTCTTTGTTGATAAGTTTGCACCATCCACAAACAGAGAATAGAAATAGATTCCGCTTGAAAGTTCTGATCCATTGAAACTCATCTTATAATTTCCCTGTCTAAGGTCCAGGTTACGTATTTCAGAAGTATATTCCCTTCCTGCAATATCAAATATTTTAATTGATACATTACCGGATTTAGGTAGGTTGAATTCTATAGTAGTTGAAGGATTAAACGGATTCGGAAAATTTTGCTTTAAAGAATAATCTGTCGGGACGTTATGTTCATAAGTAAATCCGCCTGTTACTGAACCTCTGGAATATTTAAATATCATAGCACCGAATGAATTACCTGCACAGGCATATATTGTATCAGGATGAACCATTTTAACACCCATAATTGTGTAACCACCAACATTGTATATTTGCCAAGATTGTCCCCTGTTAGTTGTCCTTCCTACAACGCCTATGACACCACCTGCACAACCATTTTGAGAATTATACCAATCAGTACAGAATAAGGTACCAGCATTTACAGGGAAGTTAAGAGAATCCCAGGTTACACCTCCGTTAGTAGTGCCGTAAACCTGAGAGTTTGAGCCTGATGTAAAAATTGTATTCACATCGAGTACGTTAACAGGAATGTATGAATTTGAATACGTTGCAGGACTTGTTGTTAATGTCCAGTTATTACCACCGTTTGTTGTTTTTTGAAACCCTACCCCGTGAGCCATATAACCTGTATTTGCATTAACCATCTTAATTTTTACACCAACAGGGCCGCCATAGGCGGAAGCCTGTTCATTCCAGTTAGAACCTGCGTCTGTTGTTTTCCATATTTTAGTAACACCACCAATTCCTGCAACACCTCCAACAATCCATCCAGTAGATTCATTTACAAAATCAACTCCATTACAAAAATAAGGAGCTAAAGTAGGATTTGCTGTTTTTGATGTATCCCAGGTCGCGCCGCCATCTGTTGTTTTTGCAAACCTTCCCCAGCGGCCGCTTATGTATCCTGTTGAAGGATTGAGCATACTAATTGTGTTAATATAATCGCTTGCAAGATAATTGGCAGTATTCCAAGAATTACCTCCATCTGCAGAATACATAATAACATCAGGATTAGAATTATCAATACCTACTGCTATTACACGTCCGTTAGTATTAGCATACATATCTGACAAATTTGCAAGGCCGCGACGATAGATAAGAGACGTCCAGTCCGTACCACTATTAGTAGATTTCTTTAATTCTCCATATGTCCCGCCGACGGCCATTGTTGAACCAACCATATCAAAGGCATATGCATTCATGCCAAATGAGGTACCTCCGCCTGCATAGGATATTGTTGCCCAGGTAGTTCCAAGATCTGTACTTTTATAAATTACCTGAGTACTAACTGTTCCTGATAAATAAATATCAGTTCCTGAAACTACTATATTATATAGACTGCTTGTGGTTGGAGCACTTGTACCAGACCATATAGATCCACCGTCCGTTGTGTACCTGAAAAGACCTGAGGTACCGCAAACATAACCGGTGTTGTTGTTTATAAATTTCATAGCATAGATATAACTGGCAGAACCTGTATTAGATGTGTTCCATGTTGCACCACCATCCGTTGTATAAACAAAATTACCTGCTGTAGTTCCGGCTTTAATATGATTTTCATCCGTTGCAGAAATAGAATAATATGTGCCTGTAGGGACACCGGAAAACTGTGTCCAGTTCTGTCCACCGTTTGTTGTTTTCTCAACTAAGTAGGTTGATGTGCCGCATAGAAAACCAGTAGAAGAGTTCAAAAAACTAAAACCATAAACCGTACCTATACCGGAAGCAAGAATTCTAATTGTATCAAATGTCTGACCGCCATTTGTTGTTTTCGCAATTCCCGGAACAGCTTGTACACCTATATAACCTGTGTTAGCATCGAAAAAGTATCCTGTTTTTATATTCTGATAAATTTTAGCATTAGGATATGAGGTATTTGGATATCCACCTGTGGATGTATACCAGTTTACCCCGGCATTTGTAGTCTTCAAAAAGTTTCCATAATCTGCTCCAATCAGCCATGTATTTGCGTCTATCATTTTCAACCAATTGATGCCCTGACCCTGTGGTCTTGGGTGTACCCATTTCCATTCCTGACTCGTCTGGCTGAATAAACTTATTCCTGTAAGAAGGAATACTGCAATAAGAATTATTTTTTTCATTTTTGTATCTATTAAGTTTAATAATTTCTTTTAAAAAGCCCCAAAGTATCCATCACTATCCCCGTAAGCGTCAGTATAAAAAAGGGCTTCAATTAACTATTTAATTAACACCAGTTTTTTAGTTGCCATAGTTTTGCCTTCTACAATAAGGGAATAGAAATAAACACCTGTTGAAAAACCCGAGCCGTTGAAATTCATTTTAAAATTACCCGCATTCAAAGTCATATTATAAATATCAGTTTCATATTCACGTCCTGCTAAATCGAAAACTTTAATTGACACATTACCTGCTTTTGGCAGATTAAATTCGATAGTTGTTGTTGGATTAAAAGGGTTTGGATAATTCTGTTTTAAATCATAATTGTCAACAATAATATGCTGATTGTACTGTACACCCGTTATAGTACTTCCGACAGCACGCATTATTGTTGTATAAATTCCTGTTACATAAGCAGTATCGCCTGTACTGACAGTTATTTTTCCGAGAGTACCAACGTGTGCATTCTGGAATGACCACGTTAATCCGCCATCGGTTGTACGACAAATAGCAGTAGTTGTATTTCCGCAAACATAACCGGTATTTGCATCTTTAAAATCAAGGCTTGAGACATCAACTGTTACAGGAAGAGTTATTGTTGTCCAGTTTGTACCACCATTTGTAGATTTGGCAATTCTGTTTGTTCCGCTTAATGCCCCTATATATACAATATTACCGTCAGTTGTTTTAACTGTTTTAATATTCCCAGTTAGTGGAATACTAATAGGAAACCAGTTAACACCTCCATTAGTAGTTTTATATATCGGCTGGTTTGAAGGATTCATAGTACAATATCCTGTGTTTGCATCGAACATATCTGCGGACATTATATTTTCACTCGTAGAACCTACTGAATACTGATTCCAGCTATTTCCACCGTCAGTTGTCTTGAATACATTTCCTCCTGCTGCAGTTGTGTAATTTACAAATACCCATCCAGTATTTTCATTTATAAACTTGCAATTATAAAGTGAATAGTTTAGACCGGAGGCATTTGTTTTACTTACCCAGTTGAGTCCGCCATTCGTTGTTTTCATAACTTTACTGTATTGTCCGCTCATGTATCCTGTTTGAGCATTAATCATAGATACTGCATAAAATTCAGCAGATATTCCTGAATTGTATGCAGTCCAGTTCAGTCCGCCATTCGTCGATTTTAAAACTTCTCTGTATCCTGGAATGTAGGGTCTTCCAACAGCAATAATTGAACTCGTACCAGGAATAGTTTTAATATCAAACATTATTTGAGTTGATAATTGGAAATTCTTTGATGACCAGGTATTGCAACCGTCTGTGGACAGAGCAATAACTCCAAAATCGCCTCCAAGAACATAACTGCTGCCCGATTTTTCGAGTGTGTTCCATAAATAAGTGGTAGAAACACCAGTAACACCAATTGGCACTGTTGTCCAGGTTAACCCTAAGTCAGTTGATTTATAAAGATAAGACGGATGACCGACAAGATAGATTTCATTCTCCGAGAATGCTTTTATCTGATAGTAAGACCAATCGGATTGTATTGTTGTAAGTGAGTCCCAAGTTACACCTGCATTAGTAGTACGACCCATTTTCCCGGCTTGTCCGCCGGCGAAACCTGTATTTGCATTAACAAATGTTATATCAAATCCATAAATCAAGAACGGATATACAACTGAAGGAGTCCAGTTTGAAGCACCATCTGTTGTTTTCAGAATCGACCCATCGTTCAGAAGTACAAAAACATTTGAAGCACTTGTGCCGCTCACTGCATTAACAGTAGTGGTAGTTGTATTATACATCAGAGTCCAGTTTAGACCTCCGTTAGTTGTTTTTACAACACCACCTCCATAACCGGCAGGATAATAAGCTGTTGCAAACCCTGTATTATTATCTGCAAACCACATTCTACGATAACCAAAGCTTGAAGAAACCAGTCCAATGCCAACAGAGTCAAAACTTACACCACCATTTGTAGTCCTGCCTAAATATGCATTTGCCCCTGAAACTATCTGTGTATTTGCATCAATAATTTTAATATCACTGAGAGCACCTGAACTGAGTGCAGCCCCCATTTTTCCAGCAGAACTATTAATGTACCAGTTAGTTCCTGCATTTGTTGTTTTCATAAAAGTACCGTAAGACCCAACTGCAAACCAGGTATTTGCATCTATCATTCTTATTTTGGCAATAGGGTTGCACTGAGGCAGTGGATGCATAAATTTCCAGGCCTGATGGTCCTGAGCATAAGTATTAATGTACAAAATCAATAAAGTTACTGTAATAATTAGTTTTCTCATAAGTGATTAAATTATATTGTTTTTACTCTTTTCAATTTCAAGATTGTATTAAATGTAGAGGAATGAATTTTAAAACCTGGATATTCTTTATCTGAGAAAATATCGCATGAACGTTCTTGCAAATTTGGTTTGGCCGCAATAACCGGATATATAAATCCAATGTAACTGAACTTTGATTTTTTATAAACTGCCTTATACAATGCAGCAGATTGTATTTTGTGTTTTTGTAAATATGTTTCGATTAATTCATCCCAGAATCCGCTTATATCCAGTTCCTTAGATGTAAGATTTTCAAATACTAAAATTTCGACCGCTTCAGGATTATTTATTCCCAGATTATAATTCTCTTCAGAAATTAATTTATAAAGATACTGCGTAACAGATTTTGAATTATTTCCACTTTCCAAATTATGATAACTAAAAACAGTATTCATTAAGTTTGACCTGATATAAGATTCTTTTGTCTCCCAATTTGAAAAACTTATGAATCCAAACTTGAAATCATTAAAATTAGATTGCATAAGTTTCACATCGCTTACCTCATCTATATTTGAACTGATTTTGTTTACGATTTTCCATGTATCAATAAAGGCAAGATAAGAAGAGACTATTTCAAATGGCTTTATGAAATAGTACTCCTTGTTACTTTTAATCTTCATAGTATGTTATTTTCTGTATTCATAATTAACTCAAAAATAGACTTATGTAACTCATATGACAAAGAAGCATAACTCTATTTGTCCCCAAAAAAGACTTTGGGACATATTGCTTTTTGCTTTATATTTGAGCATATTTGATTAAATATTACCCCAATAAGATTATTAAATTATTTTGAGAAGTTTTAAAATATTCCAGATTATTTCAACTTTTAACAAGAATGAGATGAAAGAATTTGAAGATTTCATTCAATCTCCATATCTAAAAGGCTCTCGCGACTACGCTACAATGCTTAGCACTATTTATTCTTTTAACAAAAACCAGATTAATCTTGAGTCTATATCCAATGAAGATTTTTTTAGAAGGATTTATCCCGGAAAGAAGTACAACAATAAAACTTTGCGTAACCGTCTGACAGAAATTACTGTGTTTGCAAAAAAATTTTTAATACAAAAAACACTCGAGAAGGATAATTCATTGAAAGATTATTTGCTGCTGAAAGGATTAAAGGAGAAGAAACTTTACAGTATTTTCAAAAGTGAGTTGGTAAAGACTTACGAAGATATTAAAACAAACAGTAAGAGGTCCAGTAATGTGTCCGAGATAATGGTGATGGACGCTTTGGTCCTTATGGAATCTGGCGAAGTTGTTAAGGCTTACAATGCTTACAAAAAATATACAGAATATTACACTTCTTATTTTCTTGAATCCTTATTCGAAATGATGCTTGAATATGAAAGTGAGAAGACGTATGATATTAACGTAGGGAATAATATTGTTTTGGATTTAGTGAATAATCTAAGAGCAGATAAATTCATACAAACTCTTGAAAACAAGAACGACAACAATTGCCTTTATATTATACTCTTCTATTATTTATACAAGAGTTTCTTAAACCTGAATGACGAAATAATTTATAAGAAATTTAGTAAAATATTCTTTCATAATCTTGAAAAAATATCTTCTGAAAGAAAGAATGATTTCTTTGGCTTAATGATTTCGAGATATTTTATGAAAATCAATATGGGTGATGTTAATTTATTTAAAGAAGTGTTTAAGTTATACAATATTAAATTGAAATTAGGTTTGCATTCAGAACTTAATGAAATAAGATACCCTTCAACTGCATTCAGAGATTATATCATAGTAGGTTTACGTATGGAAAAATTCAAATGGGTTGAAGACTTCATAATTAAATACTCAACAGAACTGCCGGTAGAAATTAGGAATAACGAAGTTAACATGGCTTACACAAGATTACATTTAATCAGAAAAGAATACGATAAAGCCCTTGAGTACCTTAATAAAATGAAAACCACAAATTATATTTATATTCTTGATGCCTCAAGAATCAGACTCAGGATTTATTACGATAATTCTGATTTCGAGAATGCATTCCTTGAAATTGATCGCATTAAGCATTATTTCAGGAACAACAATAAGAAAATTGCCTTATCCGTTAGAAAATACTCTAAAGAATTTCTCGATAAATACATTATTTTATTAAGACTTAAACTAAATCCTGATAAGCAAGAAATTGAGTATTTTCTAAAGAGTGTCCAGGAGTGTCCAGGATTAATTTTAAAAGTCTGGTTAATTGAAAAAGTAAAAGAGATGAGAGTAAGTATTTAATAATATGAAGAAGAATGTAGAAGTTGTAGAGAATCCGAGGATTCGGAAAATACTGAAGCCTGCGATTCAGTTTTTTAAGCTGGAACAGGCAAGCGGTATTCTGCTGATTGCAGTTGCTGTGCTTGCGATTGTGTGGGCGAACAGTCCGTGGGCGGCGTCGTACTTCAGCATCTGGGAAAGCAAGGTGAGTTTTGGTTTTGGCGATTTCAAGATTGAAAAAGATTTTCTGCACTGGATTAACGATGGTCTGATGGCAGTGTTCTTCTTCGTGGTTGGGCTGGAAATAAAACGCGAGCTTTTAATCGGCGAACTTTCGAGTGTGAAGAATGCTGTACTTCCTGCGGTGGCGGCGCTTGGCGGAATGGTTTTCCCTGCAATGATTTATGCAATGATGAACACGAGCGGCGAGGCTGCGAAGGGCTGGGGTATTCCGATGGCGACTGACATTGCTTTTGCGATTGGTATTCTTTCGA
>JBMOHR010000022.1:0-23255 GCA_049317745.1 Ignavibacteria bacterium | reverse complement strand
TTAAAATTCATTTATTAAGATAATCTTTTGCAAGATTATTTTCAGGGTCTAAACTAATCACTTTTTCAAAATCGGCTTTAGCTTTTTCAAGCTCTCCGAGGTTATAATAAGCAAGACCTCTTTTTAAGTAGGAATCCAGTGACCCAAAAGAGAATGCAATGTATTTATCGAACATTTCCACACTTTCTTTAAAAGCAGCTTTATTCAGATATTCATTACCTATTTCCTTAGCAAACTTCTCTTTGCTGATGATTCCCGGAAGAGAACTCATAAAATAAGGCAAGGACTCTGCATAAAAATCTTTGTCGAAATACAGTTTTCCTATTAGCAATTGCAGAAACCATAAATCTTTTCTGTCTTTGTATTTCTTCAGAACATTTCTCACGTTTGGGTTTATATTAACCGTATCTTCCTTTGTAAGCTTAATCTCCACCATATCCCTAAGCATATCATAGGATATTGATTTGTTCATAATGTTGATTTTCTCTTCAAAGTCTTTTGTAAGATGGAAAACTTTACGAATTTTACTGTCGTTGTTGCCATATGTGTCAATGTATTGTTTAAAGAAATACAGCGGGCCGAAGAGCAGAGAATTTCTTACAGAAGTTCTTCCGAGATAAACATCTATACAATACGTCATTTGAGTACCCATAGAATGATAGTACATTTCGGCAGTGCCGATATTGAACAAACTGTCAATAAATGCATGGGGACGATTTTCAGCAATAGACTTATATGTTTTTCTGAACAGAGAAAAATCTTTTTCGAGCAGTGCAGAAGGTCTGTTTGCCTGAAGTATCGGTGCAAGATAATTTGAGATACCATTATCATACACTTCTTCAACAAGTTTAATTAAAAGCGTGTCTTCATTCGAATATAAATACTTTATAACGTCGAGCTGAGCACCGTGCTTTACGTCAGAGAAAAGTTCTCTTGTTAAATATCTTGTCAGCAACTCATAATTATCACCAAAACGGGAAAGGTCCAGGATTATTTCTTTATTGTTTCCTTTCCATCCGCATACCCTGGTACCATATGTAAGGTTTACGTCTCTGTTAACTACAATATTTGAAGGAAAAAACTGCGAGAGCAAATAAGCACAACTGAAGACTATATTCTGCTTCTCAGTTAATACGACAGAAAGTTTTGAAGAAAACTCTTTGTAGTTTTGATTTACCAAACCCAGTGACATAAAACTCAGAGGGTTACAGCAAATGTAAACGTTTGTTAAAGGATCATTTTTCTGAACCTGGCGGAAACAATTGATAAACTCTTCTTTTGTTACGCAACCGTTCTTAAGCAAAGCCAGATAAGCAGTAACTTCATCAGAACCGTAGAAGCCGAAATAATCATCTTCCGTTAAAGATTTAGAAAGGTTATTCAGTACAAATTCTGCGTCCCTGGAAATAAAATTTAATCTCATATCAGACGGAATCTGTTCAGTGGTTTTAACGAGATAATCCCTGCTTTCGAAGAGTTTGTTTTCTTCCTGAAAAGAATTTCTTAATTCGGTTAATTTAACTGCGGCTCTGATAATACCGCCAAAGTTATCAGAGTAATCAATGGTTTCGGCAACAGGTGTAATAAGTTTAGTGAAGAGGTTTCTGTTTACAGCTAAGTCCGTTTCAATAATTTTAGGAAGAAGCCGGAGCTGATTCAGTGAGTCCAGTTTTGCGAGTTCGCGGAAAAGTCTTCTCCCGTCGTTTATATTCTGTTCATCCCTTAAATACTTAACCTGTTCAAGAACACCAAACATCTGGCATTGTTCGGAAAGCATTAAGTCCACCCATTCCCAGTTTTGTTCAAAATTGAAGTTATATTTATTTTGAGCGAAAGAGGTAACAGACGACAATACGACAAGAAATATTACTCCCAATAATTTTTTTACCCTAATAATATTCATAGAAATTATTGAATTTCTGTAACCAGATTTATCTCTTTCAAAATCCCATTTATTTTTGAAAGCTCATTTATCTGTCCTGACTTAACAGTTGCCTTACCTTTTGTGTGGGCGATTATTGCAATCTGCTCACACTGAATAATATCAAATCCTGTAGCTTTTTGCAATTGCAAAATTACCTGCTCCCATAAATGCTGAGAGTTATACAGAATCAGCTTCCTGAGCACAGGAGATTCAATATCGGTTACAACCTGCTCTTTCTCAAGTGGGCTCATACACAAATAATTATTTTCTTGAAAACTGACACAGGACCTCGCATATTCTGTCTTGCTTTTCTCTGTACGGCTCCCAGTTGCCGCCTTTAAAGCCATTCATTGCGATATAAAAAATCAGAAGTTCGTTATCTCTCGATATAGCATATCCTGTCAAAGTGCTCACCCCGTTTATAGAACCTGTTTTAGCGTGAACATTCTGTTCTGCTTCCGTTCCTTTCATTCTTTTCTTAAGTGTGCCGTCAACACCTGCAATTGGCAGTGATTTATAGAATATATCAAACACGTTTTCAGTGTCGAATAAATGCTTTAACAACTGAATGTAAACATTAGACGTTGCAAAATTAAACCTTGTCAAACCTGAGCCTTCAAGGAATTCATATTCGCTCCTCGAAATACCAATGTTAGAGAAAAGGTCAATGACTGCATCGGTTCCTTTTTTAAGAGAACCAGGGGGCTTGTTAAAAACGGCACCGACAACTTTGAAGATTGTAATCGCGGAATGGTTATCACTGGGCTTGTTCATATTTGCAAGTACTTCTGAAATATCGTGAGTAACTCTTGCAAGTTCTTTTCCTGACTCAGGGGCGTTTCCTGAAATGATTATTCCTCCGAGCTTTATATTTTTGCCGGTAAATTCAGACTGTAATATGTTTGCTATTTCAACAGAAGGATTAACACGGCTTGCATTTTTATTGAAGCTCAAAGAATTTACGAACGGCCAGTACTGCAGTTTTGTATCTCCTGAGTAGTAGTTAGCAAGACCGAAGTATTCATCATCAAGATAAGAGTCATCGTAAATAATATTACCGGTAATTTCCGTAATATTCTTTCCATAAAACTTTTTAATCAAAGTCATTAAATCCCCCGTATCGAATTCAGGGTCGCCGTAACCTTTTATGTAAAGATTTCCGTTTATAACACCGTCACTAATGTTTACGTCATCTGTTGATAATACAGTTTTAAATTCATATCCCGCGCCAAGGTACTGAAGAGCGACGGCAGAAGTAACAACTTTTGAGATTGAAGCAGGTATCATTTTTTTACCCGACTGATATTCATAAAGAAGGTCGTATTTAGTTGCACTTGCTACCTGAATGGAAACATCACAATTTGCCGATTTAACAATGTTGTCTATGTTTTCCTTTAGTTCCGATATTCTGTCTTTTGGCTGTGATACTGCCAGGGCAGTAATCCACAGGAAAACGAATAATAACGGATAGAATAATTTCCTATTTGCCATCTTCATATTCACTGATATATTTGTTTGCTTGTTTTAATATTTTTTTAGACTCTTTAAATGTGATTTTCTCGAATGCCTTATCATATGTAGCCCATTTAAAGTTTATGATTTCATCGTTATCAATTTTAACTTTTGTAACAAGAGATTCTGCAATAAAGTAATCAACAATCTTTATTATTTTAGCATTCGCATTATTAAAAGAATAATTATCCCTGAAAAGAATTTTCTTCCTCAGTAATGTTATCTTTCTGATGCCTGTTTCTTCTCTCAGTTCGCGTACAGCAGTATCGATAAACTTTTCACCGCTTTCTATGTGACCCTTTGGAAATCCCCAGTGTCCCTGATGCTGTTTAACCAGCAGGTACTTTCTCGACCTAGGAAAATTATAGAAAAGAATTATTCCTATCGAATGATGTCTCTTTGTAATCAATACCTTACCCCTTATTGTTATTTTTAACCCTCACCCAAACTTCATCCATTTCTTCAAGGGTCATATCATCAAGGACAAGTTTGTTTTCCCTTGCAAAGTCCTCAATCTTCTGAAAACGGAATATGAATTTCTCTATAGTTTTTCTTAAAGCATCTTCTGGGTTTATTTTAATAAACCGGGCATAATTTACGATAGAGAAAAGAACGTCACCGAATTCATCTTCAATCTTTTCCTGTGAGGTGGACTTTTCAATGTTTTCTTTCAGTTCTGATATCTCTTCAAGAATTTTATCATAAACAGGTTTGACATCTTTCCAGTCAAACCCGACCTTAGCTGCCTTTTCCTGAACCCTGTAAGCTCTGAAGAGCGCAGGCAGTTCTTTAGGAACTCCGTCAAGAACGGATATCCTTCCCTCTTTTTGTTTCAGCTTTTCCCAGTTTATTTTAACTTCGTCGCTGTCTGATACTTTCACATCTCCGAAAACGTGAGGATGACGGCTGACAAGTTTTTCGGTCTCTGCTTCAAGAACATTAATAAGGTCGAAGGAAGAAGTCTCTTCGCCCATTATTCCGTGAAAGACAACCTGAAGCATTAAATCTCCAAGTTCTTTCCGAAGTTCAGTCATATCATTATTATCTATCGCCTCAAGAACTTCGTATGATTCTTCAAGAAGGCATCTTCTCAGACTTTCGTGAGTCTGCTCTTTATCCCAGGGACATTCGACCCGAAGCCTTTTAACAATGTTCACAAACTCAATAAACTTCTCAGCCAGTAACTTATCTTTTTCGGTCAATAAAATTTCAATTTTAATATTAATTTAATCTTTTCATATTACTAATTTAGCGCTCGTTATTCAATTTAAAAAACAATCAAAATGAGAGCTTTCATATCATTGAATTTAGACGATGAGATAAGGGCAATACTGACCAATTTTCAAAAGAACATTAAAGATGGGCTGGGAATAACTGAATCGAGAAAAGTTAAATGGGAATCTCCTGACAAATTTCATATAACGATGTTTTTTGTCGGAGACATCGGAGAAGATAAAATTGAAGATCTTAAAGAGAAACTAAAGGATATAAATGAAGAGCAAATCGGTAAGGTGTCTCTGGAAATAACCAGGGCGGGCGGTTTCCCTGATTTGGGCAGACCAAGGGTGATTTTCGCAGAAGTAACAGATAAGGAACAAAAGCTAAATAAGTTAAGTGATGCGATAAATAAAACGATGAAAGATTTAGGTTTTGAACAAAGTGCAAAGTACCGTGCACATATTACACTGGGAAGAGTGAGAAGAGACTGCAGAATAAACGGGCTGACAGATATAACCGTAAAAGGAAATTTTGATGTGAACAAAGTACACATTATGAGAAGCACTTTAAACAGTGACGGCGCGGTACACGAGAGTATATTTTCGGCTGAGTTATGAGGGCATAAAAAAAGACAGAAGCATCAAGGAGGAGACGCTTCTGTCAATAAGGAGGAGAACAATAAAAATGAAAAACAACAATACAAAATTAGATAGATTAAGAAATATCTTCTATACCAAAATTTACTCCTATTTGGGGTATAATTGAATATTTTGTCAATATGTTTAATAATAAAATTAACGTATTTTAGGCTATGAAGAGAGTTATAGTGTATGCACTGCTGATATTTTTGTTACCCGTACTGCTTATTGCCGATACGACAAGAGTGTTGTTTGTGGGAAACAGTTACACTTACTCGAACGACTTGCCTGCTATATTCAGCGGCATAAGTACTTCACTCGGGAAAACTGTATACACTGAAATGAGTGCACCAGGAGGTTATTCATTCGAGCAGCATTTAACCAATGCCGAGACTCAATTAAAAATCGCAAAAGGAAACTGGAACTACGTTGTTTTGCAGGAACAAAGTCAGATGCCTGTTATTGAGTACTTCAGGTACTTTTCCACATATCCTTCGGCGCGCAAACTTGATTCAATAATAAAGTCATACAACTGCAATACAATGTTTTTTATGACGTGGGGAAGAAGGTATGGCGGGGTACAGTGCATAGATACGAGTTGCAGTCCTGCCTTCGTTAATTTCTCACATATGCAGGATTCGCTTTCATCGTCTTACAGAAAGATTGCGAATGAACTGAATGCTCAGGTATGCGAGGCAGGCAATGTGTGGAGGCAGTCAGTCAACACAGATTCAACTGTAATACTATGGGATTCGGATTTCAGCCATCCATCGCTGGCGGGAAGCTATTTAACCGCCTGTGTTTTTTATTCAAAGATATTTCACTCATCTTCAACAGGGTCAAACTATTTCGGTGGTTTATTACCGGGAACGGCTCTTTATCTGCAAACGATTGCATCAAATTATACATCGGGTATAAAAAATGAGAGTACTGCCGAGAAGCCGGATTTTGTTCTGTACCAGTGTTACCCAAATCCTTTCAACAGTTCGACTGTAATAAAATTTGAACTGAAGAGCAGGGCTAAGATTGAATTAAAGGTATACAATACTGAGGGCAGATTAGCAGAGAATGTATTCAGTGGTATTGCAGAAGAAGGAATGCACAGAATAAACTGGAGAGCAAAAGGCGACCTGCCATCCGGAGTATATTTTATTGTATTAACCAGTGAGAGACAAATAACAACAGGAAAACTTATGTACGTAAAATAGTTATTCTGTTACGTATGGCAGCGAGACAAAGAAAGTTGTCCCTTTGTCAATTTCGGTATCAAACCAGATTCTGCCGTTATTCTTTTCAACAAAGCTCTTACATAGCAGTAATCCGAGTCCTGAGCTTGCTTCACCGTCGGTGCCTTTTCTTGAGACGACTTCCCTGAGGCTAAAGATCTTATCGGCAAGGGCAGGCGGAATCCCGATTCCTGAATCCTTTACGGAAATGATTACATCAGCGTCCTTTATTTCGGCAGAGACGAAAATGTTTCCGTCTTTTCTGGTAAACTTAATTGCGTTACCAATAAGGTTGCGCAAAACAGTGTCGAGCATATAGAAGTCGAAAATAAATGTAATGCCAGAAGGGATGGAGTTTACACAGTTAATATTCTTATCTTTTAAATTACCGCTTAAGTGGCTTATAATTTTCCCTGCAGAGAGAAATAGATTATTACTTTCAGGGATAAATTCAACATTCCCCATCTGAAGTCTTGCCCATTCGAGTAAATTAGCGAGCAAAGTACTAAGGCGGTCAGCCGATGAATGCATAAGGTTCAGATAATGCTTTAATTCGTCTGTAGAAAACCTTTCAACTCTGTCGCCTATCATTTCAGTAAGACCCAGGAGTCCGCTGATTGGATTTCTTAAGTCATGAGCTATAATTGAGAAGAATTTATCTTTTTCCTGATTGAGTATTTCCAGTTCATTTGCAGTTTTCGCGATTTCAGAATTTTTTCTTACCAGTTCACGTTCACTTTCCTTAAGTTTAATATGAGTAGATATTCTTATAAGGACTTCTTCCTGTTTAAATGGTTTCGTAATATAATCAACTGCACCAAGCTGAAAGCCTTTAACGATATCTTCCGATTCATTTCTTGCAGTAAGAAATATAACGGGAATATCTTTTGTAAGAGGGTTAGCTTTCAGGGTTTTGCAAACATCGAATCCTGTAACATGAGGCATCATAATATCAAGGAGGATTAAATCGGGGAGTTTATCGTTTGCTATTTTCACAGCACTCTCACCGTTATCAGCAATGTATAGATTATACAGTTTTCTGAGCAATGTACCGATTAACTGAATATTCTCGGGCTTATCGTCAACTATGAGAATTGAATTCGACGGTTTATCTTTTATTGTCATAAGCTGATTCTGATTTTATTAAAAATATCCGGTAAATGGGTAAGTTTCTTTTTCAAAGCGGGTATATCAAAATTATTAAAATCTTCTTTTACTGCTTTAATGTAACCGTCAGCAAGGGAATAGGATTTCTTTATGCAGAATGAATTCAAATCATTTATAAACACACCTATTTCAGACAGGTCCATATAATCCAGCAAATTTCTGCTTCTTTCGCTGAACACACTTATCAGCTCATTAGTGCAAACCAGCAGTATATTTCTTTGCTCGCTGTCGAGACCCGACAAACCCGGGAAGAGCTGTTCATCACGGGATTCCGCTTTACCTGTTACAGTACATGGCAGGAAGCGCATTAATTCTTTAAGAAGTTCATTTTTCTGAACCGGCTTCCTAAGAAATCCTTCAAAATACTTTTTAATTCTTTTTTCATCACCCTTCATTGAAGATGCGGTAAATGCCACAACCGGAACAGATTTTGTCTTCTCATCATTTCTAAGCATAGCAGTTGCCTCGTATCCCGTAACCCCGGGCATACGAAGGTCCATAAGAATTAAGTCCGGGTTAAATGCTTTAGCATACATTACGACGTCGCTCCCCGAACTCTGTTCGCCAAACACAATACCTGCGTCGTCCAGGTAGATTTTTACAATCTCAATATTCTGCTGAACATCGTCAACTATCATAATCCTTGAGTTACCAAAGTTCAGTTTCTCATTTCCCCAGTCAATTGTATCCTTTTGAATCCCGACGGTATCAATTTTTTTAATGTTATTCAGTGTAACCTTAAACGTGCTTCCTTTTCCTAATTCGCTTTTCACTTCGATAACACCATTCATCATTTCCACAAGTTTCTTAGAAATAGCCAGACCCAGTCCCGTACCTCCAAAGTGTTTTGCACTTATTCCGCTTGCCTGTTTGAAGGATTCAAATATAATTTCCTGCTCTTCTTCCGGGATTCCGATTCCAGTATCTTCGACAAGGATTGATAAGTCATAATAATTGTCCCTGCGGTTATCAAGCCTGAGCGATACTTTTATATAACCTGCGTTCGTGAATTTTACTGCATTCCCAACCACGTTAAGTAAAATCTGCCTCAGCCTGATTTCGTCGAGATACATCTGTTCAGGAAATCCTCCGGGAATATCAATAATCAAATCAACGCCTTTTTCGGTTGTCTTCTGAGAGAATAATAATTTTAAGTCTTTAACTATATCCTTAATATTAACGGGTTCAGACTGCAGTTCGAGTTTACCGGCTTCTATTTTTGAAAGGTCGAGAATATCATTAATCAGTGAGAGTAGTGTTCTGCCGCTGCTAAGGATTGTTTTCAGATAGCTTTTCGGAGCAGGATCGTTAATAGTATTAAAAAGGATTTCTGAGAACCCAAGAATTGAATTCATAGGTGTTCTTATTTCATGGCTCATATTAGCTATGAACTCACTCTTGGCGAGGTTTGCATTATCAGCAATAGCTTTTTGTTTAAGCAATTCAGTTTCGAATTTATGTCTGTATATTGCACCGGCTATTATTTCACCCGTAAGTTTCAGAAGATTAATTATATCCTCTTCCCACACTTTCTTATGTCTGACGGAATCAAAACCAATAAATCCTATGAGAAGGTTGCTGTAATAAAGAGGAACGGTTACCAGGGAAATGATTCCCTGGGATTCAAGAATTTCCCTTTCGTCTTTAAATTCATAGGAGATTTCGCTTACAACCGGGATATAAACGTGTTCATTATTATTAAATTTATTGAACCATCTGGAAATTGTATCGTTAGGAATATTTTTCAGGTTCTCGATTTCAGGGGTAACACCAGTATTGCACCATTCATAAGTATTGTTCATCACATCGTCAACAAGGTTAAACTCAAAAATATATACCCTGTCTACATCCGAGAACTCGCCGAGTTTCTTAAGAGCAATGTTTATACTTTCGCCGATTTCAAAGACAGGTTTCTTGATTAAATCTGAGGACACCTCATTAATAATCGAATGAAACTTATTAATGTCTTCAAGCTGGTGTTCAACCAACTTCTGTTCGGTGAAATCACGAATAAGAACAAGAATCTGAGTATCGACAAACTCCTTTATTCTTGCCTCGTAGTGTTTTTCAGTATTGTTTATATCTATAGAATACTCGTAAGTTTCAAGATTATGGGATTTCATTGATTTCTCTATTGTCTTTTCAATCCCGGAAGACAATTCGGGCGGAAAAACATCCCTGAAATTACTACCGATAAAACTATCAGGATCGAGGATAAGCTGTGAAGGGTCGGAAGTATGATAATTAATAAAATCACCATTAGCATTCATAATAAAAACAAGGTCAGGAATTGCATCGAGCAGAGCCCTGTTGCGCTCTTCACTTTTCTTTAATGCATTCTCTGCAAGTTTTCTTTCGGTTAAATCGATGAAGCTTTCTATGATTATTTCTTTACCGTCAATATTAATAATACTTGCAGACTTAAGGATATCTATTTTGCCCCCATCAGACTTTATTAAAACCCTTTCAGACCTGTCGACAGTGAGGTTAAGGTCTGTGACGGGGCATTTACCGATGTCGGCAGGACAGATAAACTTATGGCATAACGAACCTTCCACTTCTTCCTTCTTTCGGTCCATCATAAGTAAGGCGGTTTTGTTAACGTCAGTAATTTTGTGCTCTACTGGGTCGATTAACATAATCCCCGCCTGAACGTTATCAAGAATTACACGCATTCTTTCTTCGCTCATAGTAAGAAGCTGAGCAGATTTATTCTTTTCGCTTACTTCATTCTTTAACTGTTCATTGGTAACGACTAACTCACTGGTTTTTACCTTAACTACTTCCTGAAGCTGAACGTTTGCCTCGAAGAGGGAATAATCGTTTCCTGACATCTCAACATTTTTCTCAACTTTAGACATCAGGGCTTTCTGTATCTTCCCTGATTTTTCTAATTCCTTCTCGAGTTGAAGAACTTTTGCTTCCAGTTCGGCGATTTTATCTGTTTGACTACTCATCAGAATTTATTTATTACCAAAAGCTATTCCGGTTAATGTTTGATTCACGTGTACAAATTCACACTGTTCTCCGTATGAATTAAACCCTATAATATTTTCGGACGAAAGGATTTTATTCATCTCATCCGTAAGATTGTTTTGTTCAACCTCAAGTCTTCTAAGAATGCAGTCGAAGGCAATGATTAAGCTTATGCCGCCAAGTTCATTTTTGATTTCAGTTAACTGGTTTTTAAGGTTGCTTAGAATATCGTTGCCTTTTGCGACTGTTAAAACCAAGCCTACATCGATTGCACAGAAGAAAGTAAGACTGTAATTGTCGTTCATTTTTCCGATGGAGCGTATGTACCAGTTACCGCCAACGTTAAGCATAACGGGATACTTTGCAAAAATCTGAGTATTAAGTTCTTTCACGTCAATACCGAGAATCTTAGCATATTCCAGAGCGGCTTTCTCTCCGTTGATTTCATAAACAATCCTTGTTGTAGTATCGGCATCGGTAATTACGAGTTTCTTTTCAGTGGGTTCAAAATGCTGTGTTTTAAACGATACGAAAGGAATCTCGGTTTCTATTATAAGAAGTTCGGCGGAATTCTGTTTAAAGTCTCCGTCATCATAAATATGTGTACTAATAAAACGCAGATCATCTGCGGAAGACCCGCCGACAATTTCGACGGTATCGAGATGTTTGGAAAGCAGTGCAATCATTTTATCTTCCTGAAGAGAAAGACCGTCGATGATAAGCAGTCCGAGGTACTTAGCGTTTTTCAGCTCCGAACCTTTAATCAAATCGTAAAACTCTTTAGAAATCTTCTTTGCATATTCAGCATCAAAATCAGTGACATCGTTAATACGGAACTTATGGAACTTCATCTTTGCGGAAGAGATGCCTGTGGCAACGATGCTGCTCTTTGTGTAACCCGCAGAAGAAATTTCACCTGAAGTAGTACAGCAAAACACACGTTCGCCGAACACCTTTTTAATTTCGGTTCCGAGGGATTTCAGGTCATAATTGGAGGAGCAAAAAATCAAACTGTACTGGTCTTTGCCGATAAAAGTATCTTTATATATCTGGGAAACAGCTTCGACCGGGTTTTGGCTAAACGAAATACCGTTTTTAACAATAATATCATCCATAATGGGCAATAAGGTTTAGATGTGTAATAAAGTAATTATAAAATAATATATCCGTTTTTTCAAGTATATAATTTGTGAAGGGGGAAGTTTGACAGAGTGAAAACGCAGAACTTTGCGGAAGAGAAAAAAACAGAAAAAACAGAACGCAGATTTACGTAGATTGAACTGATTAACACGGATAAAAAATTTTTAGTTAAAGAGAAGATTTTAAGGGCAGAGATTTTTTCTCTACTTCCCAAGTTCTGCCTGGGAAGGCATTGATAAAATCAGTTTTCATAATCTAAATCATCAATAATTATTCTCCCCTTCTTCCTCAAATAATAGTCCTTCGCAGAGCTATATTCATATTCCTCAACCTCATTAACTAATCCTCTTTTAACAGGATTAAAATGGATATAATCGCTTTTCTGGATACGCATTTCACGGGAAATGATTGCCTTTGGTTTAAATCCTTCCTGCCAAATTTGATATTTAGAATCGACTTTATAACTTTTCTTGTTCTTCTGAAATTGTTCTAATATTTCATTCTCTTTTAGTTCTTTAAAAGCATTGATAATTCTTTTGGCAGAGTATGATTTAACAGACTGAATAATTTGAACTAATTTATCCGATTGACATATCAGATGAAAGTGCTCAGGCATTATAACATAATTGTATATTTTGAATTCCTTATTCTTTTGTGAGTAGATAAGGGCTTCAATTAATATGTCAACGTTTTGTTGAATATTAAAAACGGGTATCCAGTTCACTATTGTCGAAGTTACAAAATAACTGTATTCAGATTCCCTTACTTTATAAGTTGACCTCATTGTATGATATTAGCATTGCCTTCCCAAGCAGAGCTTGGGAAGGAGAGAAAAAAAATTATGATTTAATGATTTTTGAATTTTTTATTGGGTCTTCCGACATAAAATAATCCCCTTTCTCCTGTCATTACGCTCCAATAGCAGAAATAGATATTACCGAATTTTGCTTCGAGGTTTGAATGTCCAACAGAAGGAGGGTAAATTAAGGGTGAATTGTTTTCTATACGCCATTTCACCCCACCAAAAGTGTATAAATATCCGGCATTCAAAGTAAAAGCAACGAGTGAATCTTTTGAAAACCCACCCATTCTTGAGCCAGAAGTATTTACTGAGTCATAACGAGAATGCATTACCCAGTTATATCCATTGAAAATACTAATCTTATCTGTATGGCTAAACATTAAAGCATCATTTCCGCATTGAGCAATTAGGATAGAAAAACAATTAGGGTCTGATGCACTATAGCATTGAGAACTAAGCAAGTTAAATTTTTCGTTTTCAAATTTAAAACTATACAACGTTCCCTCACCGGCACTATTTCTTTCAATCAAATCCTTCTTTATCTGGTTTTTATTCGATCGATTTAACTGGAAACCGTAAGTTTGACGCTGGAACAAATGTATTTCTTTGTTGGCATTAATATAAAAAGTCCCAGTGTTCAAGCTATCGTTTATATAACTATTATATTTCTTTACCGTCCCATTCTTATAATGGTAAACCGCATTTGTTAAATAGGATGAAAACCAAGCTTCGTCAGGACCGATTATTAATTGATTGTAGATGTATGTTTCAACAGTATCAAGTTGAATATCTGAGATTACACCATTAGTAATTTTTTTTACGAACGGCAAATCCTGACCGTTTTTAGTTTTCCATCCCGAAACAAAAATGACGTTTTTTCCAAAACCATAAACATTCGTAACATAAAAATTGGGGTCATTAAAATAGTATGGCAAAAAAAATGTCCCATCCCAGTATAGCAGATTTGGCCCCCAAACGATGTAAACATAGTTTGTATCGGCCGCATATACCATAGAAATATCTGGTAACCCTGTATAATAAACAGTCCAAATATATCTGCTAACAGTATCAGGCTCAACCACTGGAGGAGGCGGAGGAGTGGGGTCTGTAGGCTTTTCGTTACAGGAGTATAAACAGACACATATAACTAAAGCCAGAAATGGCAGCATTAATTTTCCGGTTATAAATTTTACATTCTTCATTTTGATTCATTTTAGAAATTTATTAAAAACTGTTTAGTTTTGGAACCTTCTATTCATTCTAATTTATTATTCTTTTTCTTCTATGAGCCAAATGGCTCCTTCGCTATATGCGATCGTTTTGAATAAAATTAAGTATAATGAATTTATGATTCCAATCCTTTTTAGTCTTACGTAGTCATTAAGTACATCATTTAAAGTTTATTCAAATTCCATTAACTTCTTCAATTAAGGGCTGACACATCATTAATTTTGTTTATCTGGATTCCAGCTTACGCTGGAATGACAGAAAAACTTGATCCCCGCTTATGCGAGGATGACAAAAGATACTGAATCTTTCCTGCTGGGTTCGATTCATACAGATTGTGCCAGTCCCTTTTTAAAATCATTATTGTTGTGATTGAATTTCCTTCTAACGAGTAAATACTTTTGATTCCGTAAAGACTTTTCTGAATTGTTATGGTCCTTTTGGCATTACACACTCCTGTTAAGTTTAGGTTAATGGGCAGGCTTTTTACACCTGCCCAAAATATATAAAGCACAATTTTACTTGATAAGCACCATTCGTTTTGTCATCACATAATCATTACTCTGTATGCGATAGAAATAAACACCTGAGGCGAGGGATGAGGCATTGAATGTGACTGAATAATAACCTGCCTTCTTAACTTCGCCTGCAAGAGATTTCACTTCTCTGCCTGTAATGTCGTAAATCTTAAGAGATACGAATCCGTCTTTTGGTAATGAGTACTTGATTGTTGTTGACGGATTAAACGGGTTCGGGTAGTTCTGTGATAAAGAGTAATCTTTTGGAATCTGATTTCCAGATGTTAGGGAATTTGAACCGTTCTCAAAGAACACTTTTGTTTTGTAGTTTACAGGGGCATCACCTTGCGGTGGAGTGTTGTCTGCATAGACACCTGCCATATTGTAGTCACCGTCTCCGGCATCGACAGTATCAACAATCATTTGAATGTAGAACTGATCTGTTCCCTTATCGATATTATTTATTACGTACCCCCTTAAGAATTCAATTCCGATTGAATCTTCTGTTTTTATTGTATCCCTGAAAAGCTCTCTATGAATCTGACCGGAACTTGCATTAACAAGGTTTACGTGATATTTTAAAGGATTTATCACCTGTGTAAAAGATGCAGTATATTTGCCATTCGCACCGAGTATAAGAGTATCATAATTGCTTAAAGAGAATACTGCGGATACCATGGTTTCGTTGAATTCAACAGGGTTCTGAACAGTTTGAGGCGGAGTTTCATCATCAAATCCGTAAGTTGTATTACTTGCAACAATAGGTCCTAAAGTGAGTGAATAAAGTGTATTATCTTTTTCAATAACACCATCGAGGTTGCTAAAGCCATCGGTTTCAATTGCGGTAGGGAGAATTGAAAATGGAGAGTGCAATATGGTATCCTGAAAATTCAATTTCAATAATAAAGGATTACTGCCAGAACCAAATTGTCCTTTATAACCGCCTCTAACAAGTTTAGCATCGCTTCCATTAAATGCACCAGGGCTGCAACTATAACCTCTCCGTCCATCAATTTGTACAAACTGATTGAAAAGTGTACCATTCTTTGAGTAATTAACGATGTATGCGCTTGTGTCTTTAGAACCTTCAACGTTTGCATTTTCCTGTGTCCCAAATCCGTTTGAATTATACACTATCTTTGTCCAGCCCATAACTCCATATTTCTTGTACTTGACAACAACAGGATAGTATGTTGTTGAAAGTGTTGATGGACCACTGCCACCATTATCCCATTCAATGCTTCTATTCTCCTGATATCTGCCCGTATAAGAAATTGCCGGAGCACCGTTTCTTAACGTGATATCTGGATTACTCTTTTGGTAATAAAAATCAGAAGATGAAACATTTTCTTCATCTGCAAATACCTTATCAATAATTGTATAATTACACCAAATTTTCACATTTTTATAAAATACTTGATTTCCTTTTTTATAGCTATAGTGTAATTTGAATCCGTGGAATGGGTCTTTGTAAATCTCACTAACACAAGCAAAATCTCTAAAATCTCCTGCCGCAATTGAATAAACTGTCTCTATAGTGTTTGAGGCAGTTTTATACTGAACTTTTGCTTTTAAAATATTCTCGTTTGTTCCGGACTCTAAATATGTGATAATTTTCATTTGGTAATAATAGCCGTTTACGATTGCCGTCACTTGAGAAAATACTTTTGGATGAGAATAGAATGTTGGGTCAGAACTTACAATATTAATAATATTGCCATCAATATCTCTTTTCCAGTAGTGATTTTGCAAATCAATTGTTTGTTCTCTTGTTGCAGTGTTAATTGTTATTGTATTGCCATTTCTGTTTTCCCAAACTGCTATCATATTACTTTCAGGACTTAAGTTAGGTACTAAAGAAGCATCTTTCTTAATCTCACTTAAATATGGATTCGTATTGTTGTTTACGGAAAATAAATTGTAGTTATTTACATTATCATTAACAATTTCTTCCGTCTTGAAATCTGCCCCGTTATTAGTAGATTTTGTAAAGAATATACCGCCAATACTCTCGTGTATTGTATTCACATTCCCATTTTTATCACGAACAGATTTTGAACCCGCTGCATTATTTATTGCCCAGTGATTATCCGCTTTAAGTTTGGTTTTGTAATATGCCGCCAATTCTCCATCATAAAATAAATCATAGTTAGATATTGAATTACTCATATTGTTAAAAGACCATCTGTAAAATATCTTTTCGCCTCGCAATCCTTGATTTAGAACAGGTTCTGTCCAAAGCGGGTAAGTACCTCCTCTGATATTATATGTATTATATGTAGAATATGGATCATTATTAATCTTGAAACCGCCCAAACTTGAAATATTATCATGATAAGTCGCCAATACTTTACTTAAATTTCTTGAGTGGAATAGAGCGGGAGATAAATAATTTGCAGAAGTTTCTAGGAAATAAGTAATGTTCCCAAACGTGCAAAATCTGTTTGTAAAACTAAATGAATGGTTGCCTTCAAAATCCTTGTTCCAATTAGTTCCACCATTTGTAGTTTTCCAAATGGACGGTAAAGATAACTGAGTTGGAGGGTTATCATTAGTAAAATTATCCTCTATATAAAATCCATTGTTCGAATCACCAAAACTTATTTTTCTATAAACATTAGTTCCCCATGAAGAATTTGTCACAATAAATGAATTTCTATATTCGGCCATCTGATTATATCCTGATATTTTTAGGACCTCATTATTACCCTCATAATAAATTGACATGTGATAAAGTGGGCCAATTCCATTTGGGTTATCACTGCCGTCTTTAATTATGGAAAAATTATGGCCGTTATCAGTTGACTTTGCAAGAAATGGGTTGCCATTGTCTTTTTTCCCACAAACATAAATAGTATTTGAAATTTTTGAAACCTCTATATGATTTAAAATAATGTTAGTAGCAAAAGAATAAGTGTAAAAATAAGTAATATAAGGTATTATTGGGTGATCCAATTCACAAACTTTGTTTCTTCCTTTAACCAATCTGTAAAGATGATTGTTAGCACCAACGCTTAAAACATTTTTGTAAGATGGGTCTGAAATGTTAGTAGATATAGTTGAAAAACTATTACCAGCATCGGTTGTTTTATAAAGAATCGTTTGCTCATGCTGAACCATTATATAGCCAACATTCCCATTAATAGAAAATGAAATTTCACCGGAACCAAGAGAAAGATTAATACTATAAATTTTAGACCAATTTTGTCCATAGTTGGTTGTTTTATATAATTTGCAAATATCTGGGATGCCAGTTTGACGGTAACCAGCAACTACATACCCAGTAGAAGGGTTTAAAAATACAATATCGCTTACTACTGATATTGGGTCGCTTATTGAGTTATTAATCTGATAAGAACTATAATTACTATTCTGTGAAAAAGAAATATTGCCTAATAGTATTAGTATTAATATTAATATATTTTTCATTTTAGTTGATTTTTAATTATTATATTCGTTTTAATTTGGCGGTTCCAAAATAATTTTTATTATCCGCCATGTCTATAAGAAAATAAAATCTCCCGTATTTAAATTGTATCTCTTCATTTGGAAGACTTGGTAAATATTGGTTCGGTGTTCTGAAAATCCGTTTTCCATCGAAATAAAATATATAAGTGGAAAAATTATTTTCCTCTGCCAAAAACAACACGTTATCTTGTGCATTTGCACCTGCCAAAAGTACTGTAAATATTGAACTAAGAGGTAAATATGGTAAAAACCCATTCCCATTAAAATAATATATTCCGTTTTTACCTGTTCTAAGCAATTTATTATCTCCAAATCCTATACAATAATCCATTTCACTATTTGTAGTAACAGAGTCTTTGTAAACTTTTACCCAATTATCATTTTCATATTTATAAATTGAAAAAATGCTATTAAACGTACCGGGAATATAGCTGTCAAACTTAGTAAACAAATTGCCTGAACCATCATTATAAATTACTCCATAATTTAAACTACTATCTAATTTATACGTAGTGACAATATTATTTTTGTAATGATAAATTGTATTACTAGCTGTAGACATCCAGATATCATTATCGGAAACGGGCTCGATTCTTACAATTCTATTTGAAGAATCATAAGGCATAACTATATCCACAATGTTGAATCCATTCCAATGTTTTAACTTTGAAATGCTGGATGAAAGAGAACCGCCACCTATAAATACATTATTTTTACTTGTACCCGTTAAACAATTAGCATAAAAATCATTATCATTGTGATTGATATATTGTATTAATCCATTGTTTATGTGAACTGAGGCGGGAGTTCCCGCAATGTAAACATTATTTGTATCTGCAATGTAGAAATACTTATATGGGTGAACAAAAAAAGTATCCAGCCTCCAGACAAATAAATTACTGTCAACTACAATTGGTTCATTAGAGTGAACAATTGGATTCTCGCTATTACAAGAGAATAATACAAACATCATCAAACTTAGAACGGCAAAAATGAAATTTATCTTTTTCATGTTTTATTTATAAAATTTATTAAATATAAATGGAATCTTTCGTTAATATCAATTTCTATTCTTTTTGATTATTGAGTTTTTCTAACTCTTTCGCTTAGTGCGAATACTTAGAATAAAATTAAGTATAATGAATTTATGATTCCAATCCTTTTTAGTCTTCGTAGTCATTAAGTACATCATTTAAAGTTTATTCAAATTCCATTAACTTCTTCTATAAAGGGACACACGTCAATATTTTTATAGTTTTACTATAAATGTATTTGAATCTATCCTTCCAGGGCGATTCTACTGACTGTGTGTTCCCTTTTTAAAATCATTATTGTTGTGATTGAACTTCCTTCTAATGTATAAATACTTTTGATTCCGTAAAGACTTTTCTGATTTGTTATGGTCCTTTTGGCATTACACACTCCTTTTAAGTTTAGGTTAATGGGCAGGCTTTTACACCTGCCCAAAATATATAAAGCACAATTTTACTTGATAAGCACCATTCGTTTTGTCATCACATAATCATTACTCTGTATGCGATAGAAATAAACACCTGAGGCGAGGGATGAGGCATTGAATGTGACTGAATAATAACCTGCCTTCTTAACTTCGCCTGCAAGAGATTTCACTTCTCTGCCTGTAATGTCGTAGATCTTAAGAGATACGAATCCATCTTTTGGTAATGAGTACTTGATTGTTGTTGACGGATTAAACGGGTTCGGATAGTTTTGTGATAATGAGTATTCCTTTGGAATCTGGTTTCCAGATGTAAGAGAATTGGAACTGTTCTCAAAGAACACTTTTGTTTTATAATTTATTGGTGCGTCACCTTGTGGAGGTGTATCGTCTGCATAGACACCAGCCATATTGTAGTCACCGTCTCCTGCATCAACAGTATCAACAACCATTTGTACAAAGAAGCTATCAGTTCCATTTGGAATATTATTAATAACGTAACCTCTCAAATAGCTTATTCCAATTGAATCTTCAATCTTTATTGTATCTCTGAACAATTCTCTATGAATTGACCCTGATGTGAAATTGACAAGGTTAACATGATATTTAATTGGTTCAAATGTACTTGCTACTGTAGTTAAAAAAGAGCCATATGAACCTAGTATCAGTGTATCATTATTACTAAGCGAAAAAGCAGCCGATTTCATCGTTTCATTAAATTCTACCGGATTTTGTATGGTTTGCGGTGGTGTATCATCATCGTAAGATTGCGTAGTATTACTTACTAATATAGGTCCTACTGAAAAAATATAGGATATGTTATTCTTATCAATTGTGCCAATAAGATTACTAAATCCATCATTTTCAATAGAAGGATTAGTGTTGTTAGTAATTTCAAATGGTTTGTTACCTACAGAGTAAATACCTTGGTTCGGATTTGATAAAGTTAAAAGCCCTGTTGTATTGATTGTACCTAGCTTTCCATTTTTATTGATATATGAGCCCTTGATAAGCTTTGCATCTGTTTCGTTGTAAGAACTTGGAAAACAATAATAGTTTTCTGGTACATCAAATCTAACGAATTGAAAGTATTTGCTAAATTTTTTGAAACTTAATAGAAATGCATTGTCTCTAATTGCCCCTTCAACATTGGGATTAGTTTGAGGTGTTAAATTATCATATCCAAATGAAATCCAGTTTCCGCTCGCATTTTTATATTTTATCCAAATTGGATAGTGATGTATGGATAACAATTGTGGATTATCATTATTTTCTTCATAATAAACATAACGATTATCAATCCAATAACCACTATAACAAATTATAGGATATCCGTTTTTCATAGAAATATCAGGGGCTGAACGATTAAGTAGACCATCAGCATAAGATATAAGTTCTTCAGTGGGTATAGCACGTACCATCAATATTTGAAATTCATTCATGCCTATAGAATTAAAAGTTATTGAAACCTTTGAATATTTAATTAAATTTCCTCTTAAATAAGCAAAATGTAATTCATAACCATTATAAATGTAATTGTTATATGTAGGCATTGCAGTAACCGAATAATCCGTAATTAATCCGTCAGAATTTCCATCAGCAATAATAAAATCATTAGTACTGCCATTCATTGGAGAAATACCATAACCTTTGTACTTTGCAGTAACTACAATTTTCTTTCCTCCGTTTGAAGATGGTTCAAAGTGTGGAACTAACAAAAACTGATTATAAGGATTACTATAGTCGCAAGGACCAATATCTGGTTTATAAGCCGATGCATAAATAACTGGTTTAGAAACGAAACCTGATGATGCAGGAAAGGTTTTAATGACTCCATGTAAATTAGTCATAGCCTCACTTGTACCATATTTATACCAATCAATACCTCCATTTGTTTGTCTTGATGCGACTTTTATTTCAACATCGACTGAATTAGAAGATGTAGGGATATAATGTTCCCAGCAAGCAGTAATGCTGTTTTGTACATTTGAAATAGATAATGGCCTTCCTCCCATAAGATTTCTAATTTCGCATAAAGACGGATTCCTGTTTTCAGAAGCAGATGATTTATTTTCAGGATATGTTAGATTCCATAAATTTCCTGCATTTACTATTTCTTCTCGTTGGAATGATTCTCCATTGTTTGTAGAACGGGAATAAAATATGCCGCCAATACTCTCGTAAATCTGATGAATCGTTCCAATTGAATCCCTTAATGCCTTAACTTGATTTGGATTATTGATTGCTACATGATTATCTGCATTATTTTTGCCCTTATAAATAGCGGTAATATTTTTATAGTACAGGTCTGAAGGATTTAAAGAAACCATGTATTTATTATTTATAGAATTTGTTGAATTATCACTCCATTTGTAAAAAATACGATTATCATTATCTCCTTCTATACTGATAGTTGTAATAAACGGGAATAAAGATATTGTCTCACTTAATGGTGTTGTATAGCTCCCTTGGTTCGGATTACTTGTGTTAAGTGTCACACCGTCTAAAGGAGAAGTAATTTTATCCGTATAAGGTGTAAAATTTATTCCATCAATTCTTTTTATGTATAAATTATTATCTGATGGGGAAAAAAATACTAAATCGGTATTGTTACTTTGCCTAAAGCTTATGGCACATTTAGTGTCCTGTAAATAAGAACCGAATAAGTAGTTTTTACTTATACTCCAAGATAAGCCACCATCATTCGTTTTATAAAGTCTAGTATTTGAAGTATTATTTATTGTAGAGTTCACAATAATATATCCCTTGTCATTTCCCGTAAATACCATTCCGTGTTGTATCGCAGACTTATCCTTTTCAGATACAAAAGACAATAAAGTTGTTTGCGTATTCCACGAACCCCATGTTTGTTTAAATACTTTTGAAAGTTGAACAATATTTGGCATTGAAGAACCTCTAAACAAATGAATAATCTCCCCATTTGGCTTGATACACACATTACTTAACGCCCCATTAGCTTCGGTAAAGGATTCAGCGTTAACATTTAAAAAACCATCATTTGTAGGGAAAAGATAACTCGTGAGAAATTGATTTGTATTCCCATAGATTTTATTTTTTTGATAACCGCAAACAATTAATTTGTTACCATCATTTTTATCAAAATCAATATCTTCAAAATAAGTGCTGTAGATAGTATTAGTTGCCGCAAAACGATAAACTTGTTGCCATGTTTCGCCTTGATCTGTAGATTTATAAATCTTTCCAATATCCTGTATTAAGTATTCAGAAATATACTTTCCAAATGTTAGTAAAGCATATAACACATTCCCACCTGAACTCGACTGGCCAGTATATATTACTTTGTTTATTTCATTTTTATAAACTACTCCATTATCCTCAAATGTTTTTTTAAGACTTAGACCATTTGAATTGAATTTGTAAAGTCCGTCATTACACGCGAGAATACCAGTGTTTTGATCAAGTAAGCATATGCTTGCCCCTTTTTCAATATTTTCAGACCCACTTATTGCTGATAAAGAACCTATTGTTTGCCAACTATAACCTCTGTTTGTACTTTTTTTTATAACATGAGTTGAATACCCATTTTCTAATGCGACCATATAAATAATATCCTCATTATAAAATTGGATATCTTCAATTTTCGAACCATTACCATTATTAATTATACCCCAATTCTCTTCTAGTAAATCTTGAGATAACACTGTTTTTCCTATTAGAATAAATATGATTAATATAAAAATTAATTTTTTCATAATTTTAAATTTAAAGTTAATAATATTATTTTAATTTAGTACTTCTAAACAAATAGAATGTACTCATCCACGAATGCTGAAACACTAAATAATTCTTATCGTATCTATTTACCATCTTTATAAAGTCTTTTTGATCAAAACTAAAATTGCTAATTTTTTCTTCACTTGTCGAAACACCATTCCAATGGAAAATCTTTCCATCACTTGAGGAAGGGTTGGCATCTCCCCCAAGAATAATTAAATCATTCA
>JBMOHR010000021.1:0-23285 GCA_049317745.1 Ignavibacteria bacterium | reverse complement strand
TTTGTTTTGTACAAATCATCAAGTTCTTTTATTGTCGGTCTTTTCATTAAATATTATGTTTTATTAAAAACAATCTTTAATCTATAAACAATTATGTTATTTGCTCGAAGAACAGAATAAAGTATCAAATACTTTTGAAAATATTCAATGTATATATTGGCTATTTTTAAATTAAAAACTTGTAAGACGTTTATCTGAAATTTTAATCAACTACCTATTAAATATAAATTTACTCCCGCCTTTCTTTTCAACTGGCTTTTCAGTGGTTTTTCTTTTAGATGTATTTTGTTTATTGGAAGTTTTTTCGTTTTCTTTTTGTTTTAAATCCTCGTCTTTATTTATTTCGGAAATATATTTGCCTGCAGCCCCATTATTTGAAGGGTCAAGTTCTTTTGATTTTTCAAGGTCAACTTTTGAATCTTTAAAGTTCTTTTGTTCAAATTTAGTGATACCTCTTTTAAGATATGCTTTTCCGTTTGAAGGATTAATAGATATTGTTTTATCAAAATCCTTCAATGCCTCGTCATATTTTTTCATTTCCAGCAATGTTGAACCTCTTTCCAAAAATAAATCCTGGTTCAATGAATCTTTCTTTAATAAATTGGTATATGTTTCTATAGCTTTGCCATAATCTCTGTTTTCTGCATATTTTTTTGCAGAATCCATTGTATAAATGTTTTCACTTGCGAAATCCTTTACTTTTCCTTTTACAGAAGAATTATTCTTATAAAACATAATGGCTGCAACACCAGCAATTATCAGAAGCAATACCAGTGAACCGTAAATTAACTTCTTAGATGACTTTGTTTTAGGCTTTTCAACCGAAGAGAAGCCGGAAACCGACGAAGAGTTCCGCAGCAAATCTACTATTTCATCAGCATCAAAAAATCTTTCATCAGGATTTTCCTTAAGACATTTATCAATTATCCCAGCATACAATTTGTTTGTAACAACTTTAGTATCCTTATTTGTTATCTGACCTGTGAGCATTTCAAGTAAAATTAAACCATATGAATAAATATCGCATCTGCCGTCTACTTTTGAAGGGTCCCCAAATTGTTCCGGTGCGGCATATTTTTTCGTACCGATAAAAGTACTATTCTTTAAATCTTCAAAGTCGTCCGCCCGTGCTATTCCAAAATCTATTATTTTAGGATTCTGCCCTTTAAATGTTACGAGTATATTATCCGGTTTTAAATCCCTGTGATAAATCTGTTTTTTATGTATATAACTCAATGCATCCAATACACCAATTGAGAATCTTTTAATAAATTTTTCGTCTTTGGTTTTCCCTTCCGACATCATTTGCGTCAATGGTGCCCCATCTACTCTTTCCATTACAAAATAGGATCCTTCGCTGTCTTCTCCTTTTGTTATAACCCTTGCAATATTTTCATGATCAAGACTAATTGCTGTTTCAAATTCTTTAAAAAACAACTCTGTATACTTTGGGTTTTTATTAAACTCTGGCTTAATTCTTTTAACTATTACCCATCTGCTATGCCATTTGGCTAACTGTATAACTGACATTGCACCTGAAGTAGATAAAGTAGAAATATCGGTAAATTGATTTGCCACAGAAGTTATACCGGAATTATTTTCCGCACCATCCTCCGCACTTGTCTCAAAACCTGAAGCCTCATCGTTACCACTCACTTCAAAACCTGAAGAGTCAGCACTTTCATCTGCTGATGTTTTATTCGCAGTATTATTTTCGGCAGCTGATAACTCATCAGAAAGCATTTTATTAAACTCATTTTCATCTATTCCTATTTCGTCGCCCTGCCTTAATAAAAAATTCTTTTCTTCTTCCGATAAAGAACCGCTTAATATTGCCGAACGAAGATTGTTTCTGAATTCTGATTTATCCATTGATAATTATTTTGAATTTTTTAATTCGATTCTTGAAACAGCTTTAGTGTTATATGTTTTCGGGAAAGGTTTTCCTCCTCTTATTATCTGTAAACTTACAGGGCTTCCAGAAGCCCAGTTTTTGTTGGTAGAATTTATTTCATCACCTGCCTTTATTGTGCTGCTGGAACTGGACAAAACCCTGAACCTCTTCTCACCAATATATTCAAGATTCATCTGGGTTTGATTAATAACAGTACTGCCTGTTATTAAATAAACAAACTGACCGGTTTTAAGTGTCTCCAGAGACAGAAAGGCTAATTCTTTTTTGGATTCAGAAGGTTCAGCGTTGTTCTTAACTTCGGCTTTAGCATTAGAAGTTGCTTTGTCATAATAAATCAGCATACCGTTCAATATCTTGATATCATCGCCTTCACCCAGTAATATCAGTTTATTTTTCGAGAATTCACTTAAATAATTAGAGTTCTGAAATGAATTTCCCAGTATAATGTATTTGTCAAAACTCTCTAACCGGTAATTATTTTTAGAAAGAATTTCTTTTAAACCTGATATTACATTACTTGTCTGAAGTTTAGTCCGCAAATCAATATCTTCCCTTTTTACAGGTATCCTTTTGCTGACACCCTTCTGAACAGATAGCTCAGCATCTACGTATTTGTATGAAATAGCAGGTTTCTCAAATTCGACAAGCACATTCTTTGCCGTTAATAATTGTTGTTTCACTTCCTGTGTAATTTCCTGTTCAGAATGAAGCAACTTAAAATACTCATTCAATTTATTAACAATGATTTTTGCAACGGCTTCAACCCGCGGGTCTGCACCCCACCCTTTTATTACTTCAAAGAATAACATCTCCAGGCCTGTATTCTCATTGCAGCTAACAACTGAAAGATTAATGTTTTCTCTTAGGGTCTCAATCACCAGGTACTTACCGTTTTTATAAACTGCTGAATTACTGTAGAATAGAAAATAGGCAAGATGAACAGACAAATTTAACAGGGGAATATTATTTGCGACCTTAATATTGTTTTTGCCAAGGATACTTAAAATTATATCTTTATATTCTGCCGCATCAGCAGAGAAACAGATATGACAGGTTATCATTTCTGAATTATTAGAAAGGTTATCCCGATTACCAAGAAGATTCCAATATGAGGTTTTAATATAATTTAAAATTTCTGATATTAATTCAACCTGTGGTTTATGGTATTCAAAGATTTTATATTCAGGGCCATCTTTACCGTTTTCTATTATTTTGCCATAAACATTTTCCGTCCCATTTTCAAAATCAATTTTATACTTTTCACCATAATTGATTTCATTGGTGTTGGGGTTTACAAAGCAATAAAGATAATGCCTGTAGTTGTCATCTTTTGATTTAATAACAACAAACCTGTTATAAAGCAGAATTCCTGCAATAATATAATCTGTGTCAATATATAACCCTATTGTGCAATTCATTTTATCAGTTTATTAATATGCAAGCGGTAACATTATCCCTGCTTCCATTGCTAATTGCTTTTTTAACCAGGATTTCAGCAATATCAGATTTCCCTGTGTTTTCACTGATTATATCAGCAATTTCAAAATCATTCAGTACAGAATGTACACCGTCCGAACAAACCAGTATGATGTCACTTTTCATTAAATTATACGGACCCTCAATTGTTACTGTAATCTTATTTAACGGCTGACCGACCGCAGAAGTAATTATATTCTTCTGAGGATGCGTTTTCATTTCTTCCTCATTTATCTCACCCTTAAAACAAAGTTCCTGAACAATCGAATGATCAACCGTTAACTTTCTTAAATCATTTGGCTTTTTAAAAAGATACACTCTGCTGTCCCCTACGTTTAATGTGAAATATTCATTACCTGTTAACAGGACCCCTGAGACCGTAGAACCGCAATTTTTGTATTCCTCAGAATATCGGCCCTTATTGAATATTTCTGTTGTTATTGCCATAGTTGTATTTACCAAAAAATCTTTGGCCGAAGTATTATCAATATTGAAAGATTTTAACTGCTCTTCAAATACAGATACAACTCTTTTACTGGCATATTGACCATTAGAGTGACCTCCCACACCATCGGCAACAAGCATAAGAACAGAGTTGTCGTTTTCAGATAACAATAAACTATCTTCATTATTGTTTTTTACTCCCTTATCTGAATAGCAGGAATACAAACATTTATTTTTCCTGCTGAATATCTTTGAAAATAACGACACTCTAAGAATTAAAACATTCTTTTATTAATATATTATCCAGATAACATATTCCTTCAAATATTAATAAACTGTGTTTATACTCAAAACCATCACTTTTATTGCTGCTTGCCCTTTTCTCGTTCAGTATGTCTTTATCGTTATTTAAAAAATTCAGTAGTTTCATATCAAACTCATCATCAAGTTTCAGATTGTTTACATTATCCACAAGAGCTGCATCTTTGGGCCCTATTAAAGACAGAAAAATATTTAAAAATCTGTTAAAATGTTTAAACTCAGCCGGTAATCCAATTTTTGAATCCATGTATTCAAGATATTTTGGCTCTACATTCTCGTCAAAATTTAAAACCTGCCCTTCAAATGTATAACCTTCTTCGCCTATTATATCCGAATTATTCTGCGGGTCAAGTATTTCAACTTTTGAATTTGCCGATAAGCCTTTTGAAACTTCAGATTTATTGTCATTCCTTATATTCTCATCAGTTTGCATTTTAAGGGAAATATTATCCAACTCCAGCCCTGATTTGAAACAATCCTGATAGTATTTTTCGGCTTCATTTGCACTTCCCATAAATGCTGTTAACCAGTCAAATGTACGGCCACCTTTTCCAAAAGAATAGAAATGAACTGTTTTAACATTTTTAAGGTCGTGTTCTTTAATTGCTTTTGCACACAACTGACCTGCATAATACAATAATAAACCTGATACAAATATCGGAATTGTAAATATCTTTTTTACCTGATTTTTATTAACCCCAGGGGCTTTTGTACTGAACAATGAATCATAAAAACTGTCAAAGTCACTTTGTTTGATAAGTCTGTCAAAAATTGTGTTCATGAAATACGGCGCAGTTTCTGGATTGCTTCGTAAAGTATCTATTCCTTTTATAGTAATTGAAGTATTCGGATTTACAACATAAAAATGCAATGCCTCTCTTAGCGGTTTCGATAATTTCAATATCTCTGATATTTTGTTTGCAGCTAACCTGACAGAACTTTGCTTGATTAATTTATCTTTACCATCAACTTTACCGACGATTAAAATATCGCTGGTGCTCCCGCCAACATCTATACCAACCATCATTCTGTTGCCGTCTGCACCAATACCAAATTTACCGTCATTAAATGCATAATTACAGACTGCCTCCGCTTCCGTAATAGGAGCTTGCAGTATGACCCTGTTCTCAGATGCATCATAAGGTAAAAACTTGCTGATTTTTTCATAACTCCTGGTATATTCCCTGCGATCATTTTTCGACAAAGCACCCGGCACAGACCATCTTATTTCTTTTGGCCTTACTCCCTCTGTATATAAATCAGCACAAAGATTTAAAAACAGAATTTTTAAAAAACCCTCTTTAATATGTATATTTTCCTGGTCATTTTGCCATTTAAGGTTATATTTTATCATCCCGGTGTTTGATTTCATATAATACTCCTTCATCTCCAGAATTTGTATATTCTTTTCAAACACAGGTAAACCTGCGCCCATTTCTCTTTCCAGCATACCTATAGGCACACTTAATGGGGAATGAGTATGTATCCAGGATTTTATCTGACCATTATAAGTGTCTTCATTCTGGAAAAATAAAACCTCATTTGATTCGGCAAATTTTTGCATGTTAGGGTCCTGAATCTCGGTACCAATCATGAATAACCTTCTGTTTGAAAATTTTGCAGGTTTTGTAACATTATTCAGCGAATAACTTATACAAGTATTATTACTTCCAAAATCTATGCCAACTACTGCAAGTTTATCATCTGTAAAACTTCCGGGATTATGTGTATAAGAGAAATCCTTTATTTTGTCATTTCCCATACTTTCATCATCGGGTTTCTTCGTTATGAGATAGCCATAACTTTTCTTCTTGCCACCGACCCATTTAATAAGATTAATACCTGCAACAGGTGAAGTTGAAGTGAGAATCTCGTATTTATGAAAACTGCTGTCAGGATTTTTATCGGTCGGATAATAAACCAACCTCTCGATTTTAAGGTCATTCAGGTTTTTTCCTAAATTTTCTTCGTTACCAAAAAATATTTCTCCCTTCTCATTTTTTGCAATTTTCCATTCGTTATCCGAAAATATTTTATAAAATGGTATCGCCTGTGTCTGAGGATCGTTTGAAGGCAATTCGGAATACATATAATATTTGTTCCAGTGACAGGAAATAAAATTTGGCCATAAAATAACATTAGCTAAATAGTCGAAAGGTTCAATCTTATATTCTCTTATAAGGGGTGTTGAGTATTTACCGTCAATAAACAATTTTAATTCCACAACTAACGTGGTTTCATCATCTTTTAAATAACCGCTTAATGTGTGCTTTCCGTTTATCAGGTTTAAAGTATCAGATAAATTATTATAAAATAATTCTAAACCTGTTTGATTTAATGGAAGCGGAAAACAAAGTGTTTTATTGCTTCTTGATGTGACCTTAAGATAATACATTGCAGATTTATCTGCCGTAATACTTTTTTCTTCTTCTGAGATCTGGTATATCGAATCATTATCAAGCAATAAGGATTGTACATCAATTTCTTCATAATCCCCTTTTATATCGGATACATCTGTAAGAATCTGCTGCCCGGCTTTATAATAACTTCTTTTAATCTTAAACAATGGATTAAAATGGCCAAAGAAGTTAAGTTCACCATCGAGTAAACCCTCATCTACAATACTTGCATCACTGCCTTTTATTTCATTCTTCCAGTCTTCCAGAAACTTCCGCATGTTAATAAGGTTCAATGGAATTTTTCCGTTACGGTTCTTATTAATGGTTTCTTCAAATTTAATCAGATTTTTTGAAATATTATTAACGAGTAAATACAACTTCTTTAACTGGTCCTGATTCAGGTTACCATATTTGATTGGATCGTCAAATTTGTTATTAATAAACCATTTCAGCTCACTTGAACTATTTATAGTTTTATATGAAACCCCGGTAAAGAAAAGTGAATACGGTGAAGTACCGCCTACCAGCTTTCCTTTGTAATATATCAGGTTTATGAAAGGACGGGTGTCATATTCCTTTAGTGTGTTATCCTTCCATAAATCAATATCTTCAAAAAGCATCCTTCCCATTGCATTTGATACTTTATATAACTCATTATCTTCGAGTACGGACTTGTATAAATCAAGTTTTTTGATTTCTATATTTGAAGGATACAGTGCAAGACAGGCAACGAATCCCTTCCATTCGTTTAATAATACCTTATAAAATTTCTTTAAACCAGACTCTACCCCTTTATCGTCTCCTGCTCCGTATGTAAATGCGAAACCAAAAAGCTTTGCTCTGGCCCAGGGAGAAGGCACCCCTGACACCATAAAATTCAGCACTTCTGCGTCTATATTATCAAGCAAGGCACCTGTCTGAATACCATTTATGAATGGATCCGCCTGGTCTAATTTGTTCCAGACATCTGTTTTTCCCTGATCGGAGGGGCTCGAACTTTTTATCAATAATGCTTTTGCCATATTAGAATTAATCAGTTATTAGTAAAAATTATTTCTCTAAATTATACAGCAAAACCAAAGCATCATACATACGCTTTAAAAGTCTTTCTGATTTTAATTTAGACTCATCGTTATGTGTTTTTTCCTTAAATATTTTTTTAAAATCACTGTACGGATTACCGAGAAAACTGGTTTTAAAGTTATGCTTATGTGCATAATCATTCTTTTCCATAAATATTTTATTGTATTCAAATTTCAGGACTTCATCCTTTTTATTGGTTGTGAATATTTCAGGATTATAGCCCATAAAATTTTTCCCGTTTGAAGAAAGATATACCTGTCTTATCCAGCCATTTTTTACATTATTGCTTTCAATTTCATAATTAAACATATTCATATATTGTTTCAACGCCGCAACTTCTTCAATTGCAATATCTTCATATCCTGAAATTCCATCACTGACAAGGGCCCCTCTTTGAGCACTCGCAAAAAAATCTGTTTTCTCGTGATTTACAAGATACGACAAAGCTAAAAGTGCGGTTAAATTCTTTTTGAATTTTGCAGACTCTTCAACACTCGATACAAAATTTGAGAAGTCAAGTTTCCCGTCGTCATCCAATGTACGGTAATAATATTCAACTTCTTTTTTTTCATCTTTAATTCTGACCAGTTCCTGTTTCGGGGTATTAAAGAAATTATATGCGGCAAACGCTGTAAATAGTTCTATGTAGTGTGAATCATTTTTCTGGGAATGTCCTCCGACATTCACTTCACTTGCATCCTTTTGCGTCTCAAAATTATTTTCAGATGTACCCAGCATGTAAAATTTCTGGTAAGTGTTTTTAACTGTTTTATCTTCATTGTAAAACATCATTGCTGCCTGGGAATTCATGGCAAAGTTCTTTGAGTCGGCAATTACTTTTTCGCTGTTTTTCTGTTTTTCACTTGGAGAACCAAATTTGAAATAACTCGTTAAAAGTGTTGAACCGTAGAATACCTTACTTAGACTCTTGCCCTTCATTCTAATACCTGCTGCATCGTTAAGCGCCTTTGGAATAATAGGTATTGACGATGCTCCGGTTCCTCCGAATACAGAACCCATGACAAATACCCTGGCCTCATCCGATTCGCTGGAAGTATAGATTTCCTCAATAAATTTGCCTAACTGACTCTGAGGTTTATTTTTTATCTCATTTATAATAGAATGGTACATCAATAAAGAACCAAGATGAGTCTGGGCTCTGTAACCTGCTTTTAAGTCAAAATCCTGAACATTTTGAGTGAATATAAGATTAGCCAGATCCTTTTCCGTTTCTTCTAGTTTGGTAAAATCCGCCAAATTAGAAAAATTCGGTTCATTAAAACTATATTCTGTAAAAAAATCATAAAAAACTAACTTGGAAGAAAAGAATGTATCTTTCAGGGCAAAGTGATCACGGCTTACGCCTTTGATCTTCAAATAACAATCCTGAATAAGGATGCGCACCCTTTCCCGGTTGCCGTTTTCCTTGTCTGTGTCAAGAGATAATATATGAATTTCTTTTTCTTCAAGAAGACCAATTGCGCATAAATGCACAAATGCCTCAAGGCACCTCATACCGGTTCCCCCGATGCCGATTAAAAAAAGTTTGTCTGCCATTTGATTATTATGCTTTCTTTTTGAAATTATATACAGTACCGAATTTTGATGTTTTCATCAACTTGCTAACTACAAAACCAAGACCGAAATAAATAATGAAAACCGCAGCCGTTGCTATTATAACCGTAGTCGTAAATTTACCTGCAAGTGAAAGCACAATGTTTTTTACAACGCTTAACTGATTATACATGAAGAATCCGGATATTGCTAAAAATCCGATTATAATATACAGCACTCTTCTTTTCATCTGGTCTTTAGGGTTTACCCCTCCTTCATAAGGTATCAAATTTGATACAAGTATTCCAATACCCATAAATACAACAGCAACAATTATTGCTATTATGTATGTTTCTATAATAAGGCCGTTAAGTTCGGCCGGCGTTTTAATCTGACTAAAAATATTCATGATTTTTATTTGTTTAAATTATTCTGAAATTTTAAAATAATATGTGTAAAGGACTTTATTTTTTATCTGTTTCCTGACTCTTTCCATTGCCTCTTTCAGGCTGCTGTACAGAGACGGAACATAAAAACCTCTTGTATCTTTCCATTGTAATACTTTATTCATTAATGCATCATCCATTTTTAATTCTGCATCTTTAATAACCATATCAACTTTGTAAAGTTTTGTTTCTTTGGACGCAGAATAATTCTGACCTGATGTAATTCCAAATTCGTTTGTTTCCTTGTTGACAATAATTTTTAAAAGGTCAGATTCTTCCTGTGGCAGCGACAATTCATATTTCTTTGAAGTATCCCCGGACACTAATGAAACTATCCCTGTCACCTTATCTGTGTCAAAGACTGCCGGCTCCTTATTTATAAAATTATAATACCCCGAATATTGTTTTGACAAATCATAAACTTTCACTTCATAAAGCGGCTCAGGGAAGCATTTTAAATAATTTTTAATAAAGTTTTTTGTAACAATCCGTTTGTCGCTCATTGCCGGATCCGAGATGAAATACAGCAGTTCTTTTGATTTGAATTCATAAAACTCATAATTACCTTTTTTGTCGGCGAAAGTTTTATAGCAAACTATGCTTTCATTTGTTCCGCCATTATTCTTATCTGTGTATTTATTTTCAATTCCAATGTTACTGTTTGAAAAATTAAACGAATACTGGCTGTTCTCTTTATTTTCCATGTAGCCCTTCTTCGCAAGCCTGTTTCTTATTGCAATATTATCAACATCATTTAATACATAATATTTCGGTGTAAATATCAGAATATATAAATATTGCTGCTGTGTCTCCTTTCCCGGAACCCAGTTATTTACAGCATTAAACGGCATCGCAATAATATCGATATCATTACCTTCACTCAGCCATTTTTCAAAATAATTTACAGCCCATGCATTTATATCAATCTGGCTTTTAAACATTTTCCCCTCATATACAACTTCCAGAATTTTATTTGTATCTTTGACTAACTCAAAGTCTGTAATAAAGATGGATTGTTTTGTGCTATTATTTGTGATATTTTTTACCGGCAAATCCAAAATTGACAGTGCCTGGTCAAAATTAGCCGCATTAAACGGAATATATTTCGGGTCATCAATTTTAATTTTTCTGGGATTTTCCTGCCCTACCGCATAATATCCTGTCTTCGGTGAATTTACCATATCCATTAATTCCCTTACAAACGAACTATGGGCATTTATTGCCTCATACATTCCCGCCGAATAATCTATATAAACGTCAACGCTGTCGGTTGTATTTTTATATGAACTTTGTTGAAAATACGACTGATGGAAATTTGATAATTCTTCCTTGTTAACCTCAGGATATTTATCCCCGCAACCTACTACAAATACCGTAACCGATATTATCAGCAATACCAAGAAATGCTTTGTCATTATTTTAAGATTTAATTAAGAAACCCTTTTTTTACCATGCCAAATATGCCTCAACTGCATATTTAGTAATGTAAGTGCCATTTACCTGAACTCCTGATTCTTTATTCGAGTAAAAACCCTCAGGACCAAAACGATATTCAAGCAAGCTATAAGGATTCAGAAAAACTCCTAATCCAATTGTCGCGCCCTTCAAAACCAGTTTTGCAGACGGTCTGATATAAAACGGCATAAAGTTAAAAGTCCCGAACATCTTTTTGTCGTATTTCCCGCCATCCATATAAGTAAAAGTCCCGCCAATATTTAAAAAGGTTATTGAAATATCCGCAATTAAAGCTTTATCCATCGGTAATTTCAAAGTATACTCTGCTTTAACACTCATAGTAAATAAATCAAGAACACCCGTGTGATGAGTTATGCTGTAAAAATTAGTATCCGGACTTTTCAGTTCATTATAATAAAAATCATCCTGGGCTGATGCATAACCAATATTTGTACCGCCCTCAATATTAAGGTCAAAAATCGCAACCTGGCCGAGTTCAACCGACTCCAGAGTTCTTAATTTATAGGTTCCCCCGGTCATAACACCTTTTTGAGAAAAAGATGGTATATTAAACCTTGACGGATATGTAGTGTTTACTGTCAGAAACCCGATATCAAAATATCCGTTTTTCTTCTTCGGCAGCACATAATCATAAATCTGAGAATATCCTATGCAAGGTATAATTATGATTATTAGCACAATAAATAATTTTCTAAGTTTCATATTATTGGTATTATTTAATAATTAACAACTGTTTTTTTGTACAATGCCGTATAATAAATGTTTACATCGGGGGATCTCTGTGAAGCCCATTTTTCCCTTTCAGTTGCATAATACTCTTTTACGGATGCCTCTAATATATCATACTGTCTCTCCTTCTCCCATTGCTGCCTGTCTGCTTCTTGCTGTTTTTGAGCTTGCTCTTCCTGTAATTTTTGATTTTTCGACTCAACAACGCCTATAATAATACTTTCAGCATCCCCGTAATATTTGCTTGATTTGGGAATTTTAGTAACCAAGGATACCGCTTCATCTAAATTACCCTTGGAAAGCAAGTTATAAGCTTCCCTTACCTGTGCTTCGCACCAGGGCTCCAAAACCTGTTCATATTTATCTTTTGCTTCAGCCATAAGCTTTTTAACTTCCGACGGTGAAATGCTTATATTCTTTACTGCATTTGCGTATGCAATATCTTTAGAAAAACCAATCCCCTGTATATCCACTGACCTTGAAGCAAGTACTGAATTGTACCCATCGAAAACGAGCATTAAGTTAAGGACTCCGTTTGCCTGAAAAACCTTTCGAACACCGTCAACTTCTATCACTTCTCCTTCGTCGTAAGCTATCATAATAACCAGGGGAAACACGCCATCTACTGCATTAACCCCTGCTTTCGTTAAGGACACTTTTATTTTATTTTCCATTTTCGTCGTCGTTTCCTCAGATATTTTAGGGTTTGGTACTACAAAATAGCCGGCGGTTACCTGTGCTTCGACTAATCTAAAACCAAACAATAATACTATTAATGCAATGTAGATGGTTATATTGTGTTTCATAATAATTTCTTTATGTTTCTTTAGTAAATTTTTAAAATCCTAAACCGGTTAATTTCGCTGCCATTTTTCCAATTTCAGTACCTGCTGAACCAAGATTTTCAATTGACGTTTTAAGAGCACCAGCTACATTGGGTATTTTTCTTGCACTAAATCCGGTAAAATCTTTAACTGGATTTAATCCTTGGGCACTACTGAGCAGACTGGATATTTTACTCGGCCCGTTTGTAATTAAATCTTGTGTGAATGATATTGTAGCAAAGTAAAATTTAATTTTTGTTTTTAGGTCTTTAATGCTTCCGTTTAAAGATTGATAATCATCAATTGTCTCTATCGCTTTATCAAGATCAGTGATATTAAATTTTGTCGAGAAAACAAATCCTGATGCAACAATTTTTTGTATTGCAGGTATTAATTCCTTGGGACCGCTTGTAATCTCATCTAATCCGAAATTTACCTGTTTGACCAATCCGTTTATTACCGCAGTGCTTTTGAATACTTTATCGTATGGCGCTTCATCAACTGATTCGTATTCAATAACATCCGTTACTTTATCATAAGCCTTATTTTTTTCAATGAATTTAAAGGCTGCATCTAAATCTGTAATTTTAAGCTTTTCCTGAGCATTTATATAACTTAATCCGCAAAATATCGAGATTAATAAAACTGCTGTAACTAATAATCTTTGTTTCATTTTATTTCCTTTCAGTTTTTGTTTATAATGTTTGTTAAAATTATTTCCTTATTTCAATTCTATTTCTATCATTCTTCCTTCCATATTCGTTGTATATTCTATTCCCATATCGTAAAATATCTTTTCTATTAAAGTTTTCAGGGGTCTTAGGCTATTAAATTTCTTTATATCGATATAAACAGGATTAAGAATGTAAAGTGTTGGTGTTGATAGAAACTCGGTAAGTACAATCGCATTTTGCTGAATCACATCAAAAACTGCATCAGTTATTGAAGACTGACCGTTAATCGGTTTATTTAAATCAACACTGTTTGATGTAACAACAATGTAAACGGGCTTACCATCCTTACCAACATTTTCCCAATATCTTTCTACTTGTTTAAGGAGCGATTTAATACATCCGTTTACCGCTGTAATAGCAAGACCCTGCATATCCTGGGTTACCGCAGCTTTTGAAACCCCGTTTGCAGCTCCTAATTTTTTAGAAGTACATACTTCAAATATTGTCAGGTCAAGTCGAACTTTTGAACCCGCTCCTTCGCTTATAACATTGAAAGCGTATTCCAAATAGATATCGGCACCGGAATTTGCAGCTAAAATAGCATTGCTTTCTGAACTTAAATAACTATGTTTCATTCTCAATTTATCAAAACTGCTCATAGCTGCCTTTAAATCTTTAACTTCCATTTTATTCTCTGCTAATACTTGCTCAATCGCCCCATTTATTGACCTCACAGTTGTATTTTCGTTATACATATCCAGTGACGATTTACCATCTTTAGGTGAAGGCAATACAATAATTGTGGGCTGAGAAACTTTTTGTGCCAGAACATTATTTCCAAAAGAACCAAGAATTAGAAATAATACTGCATATTTAATAGTCGTTTTCATAATAATATATTATAAGATTTTTTCAGTCTCCCCACTTCAGTTTATCTTTAATTATTCCAGCTTTTATCAAATCTTCCTTTAGTTTTAAAACATCAACCACGGCTTCAACTCCCAGCTTTACGCTGCCATCAGAAAGCTTTCTTCTTTTATCTGAATCTATTCGTCCGGTAGTTGAATTTCTTACATAATTTCTCCACTGATTTTCGAATGCAAAAAACTTTTCAACCTCTTCCACACTTTTAGATCTTTCTTCTGCACTCATTAACCCTGTACACTCACCTGCTCCACCGCCTACCATGGCAGCATATAAAGCAGCTTTTAATGCATCTGTTTCCGCTTCATCATTATCGCTGCCAATTCCCCAAGCAAGATATTTATAATCTTTACTGCTTATACCCTCGATGCAAGAAACTTCCTTTGAAATAGGTAAATTTGAGTCTAAACGTTTTGAGGCTCCACATCCAAAAACGTTAATGATAAATGCAAATAAAATGAAATATTTAATCTTTGACATAATTTTTAATTTAAAGTTTAGGAATAGAGTAGGTAAATCTTAATCCAAAATTCAGCCCTCCAAGCCTTAAGTCGTTCATCTTCCAAGAATTCCATGTAGTAGAATTAGTAACTTTATCAAATGTATAATCGGTACCAGCTATTGTAAGTTTAAATGCTGTAGGACTTAATACATATTTATAACCTGCATCTAAAGCAAGATTTAGATCCGGGCTTATGGCAAACTCCAATGAAGCACGACCACCAACTGAATAAGTCAACCCGTCAGTTTTAATTTTTACTTCACCAACATCACTATTCCCACTTATAGAAAAAATACTTGTGCCGCCAAAAGCCGCTAATGAAAAATTAAACCTCTGGAACCAAAACTTCTTTAGCAAAAATACTTCTACGTCAATTATACTTGGGGTAAAAGTATATGATGATGTGCTCTTTGTTAATGGTAAACCGTAAGAACCACTGGCACCAAAAAATAACTGATGAATATGTACTAACTGCGCTAAATTGAAACTTGCAGATAATTCGGCAGCTAATGTATTTGTAACATCCTCTTTGTATATATTTCCTAAAGTAAATAAATCTGAAAACATCTCTTTTGGTATATTTACACTTTTATAACCTGCTTTTAAGCTTATATCCATAAATTGTGGGTGAGCAACTACTGAGTACCCACGCTCAAATGACCCTGGTATAATTGTATAAAACGAACTTTTGGCATCAATTTTATTTGTATTATCAGCTACGTTGTCAACTCTGATGAAACCTTTGTAAACAAATTTTGTTTTGCCATTATTGTCAACAGTATTTTCAAACACTTTAAATCCCTGGTCCAATTTCAGACCCTCTTTTTTTCCTAAGTCAACTCTGGGGCCATCTTCCAAATCCTGGATAGTACCTCTTTGTTTAAAATCTTCTGTCTGTTCAGCGATACTTAATATTGATCTTGTAATTATTCTTGCTCCTGCTTCCTGTGGTGTCAATGATTTTTCTAATTCTATATTCATTCTTCCCCTCGTATCAAATCCTGATAAATCTGAGCCGGGCGTTAACTCTAACTTTTTAACTAAAACTTTCTGAAGAATGATATTGGATGGATCTAATTTTTTAATGATGATATTAGAATCTTTGCTTGATTTCTCTTCTGTAAATTTGTAACCATCATAGGGTTTTACAATTTTCAACCAGAATAAAACCCCGGTAGCTTCTTTCTTATCGTTCATACCTGTATAAATCGGAATTCCGACGTATATTCCGCCTACTAATTTTTCCCAGTCTTCAACCGACAAGGATATTTCCTGCTTACTAAGAGCTGTAACCTGTTCAGTTTTAAGTGAATTTCTATATCTTTTGATTAAAGTGTCGGTATTTGTTGCAATTTCAATTATCTCTTTAATAATTCCTGTTTCCTTAAGTAATTTGCTCAGAATCACCATATTATCTGAAGACTCAGGTGAAGAAAATTTAATATTTGATTTACTAATTAAACTCTGGAAAGAATTTATGTAATCTTCTCTAATATAGTTATAATCAAATTGTGCTGATTTGTCCATATATACAATTGCTTGCTTCATTTGATTATGATAACTTGAGGCACTTGGAGATGTAATCGGCAAAATCGAAATTGATTTCTTATTAAATGTGCCGCTGCCTAATTGGTTCTGCGAATACACAAATTCGACAAATATGGTAAACATTATTACTGAAACAACTAAAACTGGAATAATTCTTTTCATAATTTGTTATGGTTTATTTTATTAATAAATTAATTTAAAAGTATTTTTATATTTATATTCAGTTATTATTACTTCAATTCAATTAAAACCCAACATTTACCTCAAGTTCGTCTCCCAGACTAATGTCTTTCTTTTTCTTATCCTTGACATTAAGTAAAATCGGCTTTGACAAAAATGTAGTGTACTGCTTATCATCTATCCTTTTTATTTCTATCACACTTACCTTCATTTTTATGCTCTTTTGCTTTGATTTCTTGGTTTGGTTTTTTTGTCTCATTAACATTTCAAATTAAAAGTCTTTTTTGTTACTACTTTTATTACAATTTATGTGCCAAAGATTATACACCTTTCTATCATTATTTTGAACATTATATTTTTTGATTGTCAGGTTTGCTTTAAAATGTGTCGGAAATTCGACTATTTAACTTCCTAACGCTTGGGTGAATTGAGAGTATGTAAAATATTTGTTTGGAGTCGTTGTTGGTTATTTTTTCGGTTTTGACTTGAATGGGGAGGCTTATTGTGTTTTTTTATAAAGTACGTTGTGCTTACTCATTATGCTGAATATATGTTTTAACTTTGGAATTTTTTAGCATATTTTTAATATACTATTCCATATTTTTTAATTTTATCTATTAAGGTAGTTCGCTTAATGCCAAGAATTTCAGACGCTCTGCTTACATTGGACTTTGATTTATTTATTGCCCTTTCTATCATTCTTTTTTCTATCGTGTGCATTGCTTCGTCGAGTGTTTTGTTGTATAGAATATTGCAATTTAAACATCTGTCAGCCGGTGTATATTTTTTAATGTGGTTCACTAAAACATCAAATTCTTCTGTAATATCTATCCCTTTTGATTTATAAGTATAAATTCTTTCTATAAAGTTCTTTAACTCACGGACATTTCCCTGCCAATGATTCGATTCAAGTATTTTGGTCTCCTCTTTTGAAAGAATAAACTTTGTATGGCTTTTATCGTTCGATTGCATCTTATTTACAAAATGTTCCGCTAAGAGTTTGATGTCATCTGCTCTTTCGCTTAAAGGAGGAATGTTTATATTTATTACGTTCAAGCGGTAAAACAAGTCCTCTCTGAAACCACCCATCTGAGATAATTCTGATAAATTTACTTTTGTAGATGCTATTATCCGAACATCCGATTTTCTGTTCACTGTACTACCGATTCTATAAAAATCTTTGTATTCAAGGAACCGTAAAAGTTTTGACTGGACATTTAAAGGAGTGTCATCTATATCATCTAAGAATATTGTTCCACCATCTGCTTCCTCAAAAAGCCCTTTCTTCATAGCTACCGAGCTTGTAAAAGAACCCTTCTCATGACCGAATAATTCTGACTCAATTAAATCTTTTGGTAGTATTGCAAGACCAATTTTCACGTAGTTCTTATCAGCCCTGGAACTTGTTTTCTGAATATAATTAGCAATAACTTCTTTTCCTGTTCCTGTCTCTCCCGTTATTAACACAGGACTATCCGAATCCTTTACCTTTTCTATTAGGTCAAGAATCTTTAACATTTTTACATTTTGCGTAATGAACATTGGGTTATAATATTAATAATATAAAATTATATATATAGTATATTACTACTCGTTGATTTTTTGGAAAAATAATCTATTAATATTAATATTAATCTATTATTTAAAAGTTAATAGTAGATTCTTACAAATATTGACGTTAATCAAGTAACGCTTTGAAAAATATATTTAAATTATATCTGCAATAACTATACCACTATTTTACCTGTTTTTAATACATTTTAAGCCTTTTTTAATAATCCTCTTAGATTACGGGAACTTTTGTTTCCATTCGGAAACTTTTGTTTCCACAATAATCTTTTTCTTCCGTGATTAAACAATTATTCTAAAATTTTCAAATATAAGTTCACTATGTACTTTTCCTTTGTAAGATTTAGTAGGTTTGATATTTTCCATCCTTAAATTTTAACCATAAATACAGATGGGATTAGTCTCGTTGTCTTTAGACACTTCTACATTTTCTGTACTCCTTTCTATTTCATCTCATGGTGATATTTTACAATCCTGCTTCTGATTGACTTTTTATAATATGTCTGTCGAAAGAGTTAGGTTAAGCAATACTCTATGCTCGATCCTACCACCCCCCAAAAGTAAAGGTTCTTTGTTGGCTTACTACTTTTCCGGATATTTTGTCAGTTGTTACTACATTAAATGATACATGATATGGAGCATCTTTATTGTCAAACATCTTTTCAAATTGATCTTTGCTGTTACAAAGTGCTAATTGTATATCATAAACTCCTTCGCCAACTTTCTTGGATTTTACCGAACCTGTTATTTTTACATCTACCTGGTCAATAAAATCATCATCTATGGTTACTCTCCATCCTACAACTGACTGCAAACTTTTAAGGCTTGCCTCCGAATTTCCAGCACCAACTGATTGAAAATTAAGTTTCTGCGTTTGGTTTGGTAATGTTTCAACGCTTTTACTACTGGTACCACACACATATTTTACTGTCGCTTGTCCCTTGAGTTGATATGTTCCGGGACTGTTTTTAGGTATTGTTTGTATTAAACTATTATCTGCATAAATCTGCAATGGTTCACTGTTATTGTTCATTATATTATTATTAGGGCACCTCTAATATCTACAATGGGTTGCATCTTGTAATCGAGATTTCTAATCGCGTCAAATTCAACCCTTGGAACCAAGCCTAAAGATTCTAATGAATCAATGTAAGCTTTTAAACTGTCGGAATAAGTTTTTGGAACCGCCTTGTCTGTGGCTAAAACTTTTGTAAGGTCTAAATCCGCACCTTTCATAGTTAGTACAACTATGACGAATATGTAAAGTACCTGATAGATTATGAACTTTACATCTTTTGTTGGTTTACTCATTTTAATCTCTTAGGGTAAATTCCCCGCCGCTTGCGGCGAAAGGTTTTTACAAATATAATAAATAGATACCCCGCTGCTTGCGGCGGGGAGTTTCATTTCAATTTATGTTTAATAAATATTTTTTTGATAAATTAATTTCTCCAACAAAAAGAACCGTGTTGACAGAAATTCCTATGCTTCTATATCCATCAAGATCAATTGCATCGTTTTGTTCCGCGTTATGATTTTTGAATTTCTCATATACAGTAATTAGTAACAGTTGGATTCTAATTTGGAAAATTTCAAAAAATATTTTCATAATTATTTGAAAATGAATATATTTTAAAAGTGTATAGATTCTCAGTGTTTTGCAAGATTACAGTTTGTTTCAACCAAAAAATATTACATTTATATGTTTTTGACTTGCTTTTTGAAACAATATTACTTATCTTTATTTTAACTTCAGAATACTCTGATTTTATCAGTAAAACCCGTTAAAATTAGCAATATCTTACTCTTAATGACTTAACTTACTGATAATACAACAAAACTCCAATTTCTCCACTAATACTCCAATTATAGTCCATTTATTCTCCACTTGAATTCCATTTATTTTTATGTTATTTTATACATATTTGTATGGGAAAGGCCTCAGAGACAACCTTTCAATACTTAATAAACAATATTTTAAAATTACAATTACTATTTTATGTCAGAACTTAAGACGGGTCACTTAGGCATACCAATCGGAAAACACGGTAAAACTGTTTTCAGGCGGAACAGGAAGAAGGTTTTTACTTATGAGGCTTCGGATGAACCGATGAAGGTCAAATCTGAGAAAGCCCAAAACAACAGGCTTGAATTTGGCAAACTCGTGAGGTTCTCTAACTTCGTGAACCGGTCTAAACTGATAAAAGAAGTATGGAAACGCTCAAAACTTCCCGGTTCAGCTTCTAACAGAAGGATTCTTAAGTATAATCATAATACTTTTATTAACTATGGATTAGATCTGGATTCGCATATTCTGCCCGAATCAGTTTATATGAACAAAGCCCAAGTGATAATTGATGAAAGCAGTTTAGGACTTAAGTTTACAACTGTTAATGATCAGACGGGATACAACACTAAATTCTCTGAGTTTCTTCCGACGTTTAAATTTATTTGTATGCTTCACTTTAAAGACCCAATTGACCCGAAAAATGAAAAGAAGGTTATTAATATTATGCTGGAAGAGCAGTTAAACACGGGTCATCTTTCCCGCGAAGGTTACACAGGTTACAGTTTTGATATTCCCGAAAACTATTTCTCGTTTATCAAAGATTATAACACCATACTTGCATTCCCGGCGCTCATTACCATGAACGAATACGGCTCACCGGTTCATTGGACAGAGGCAGGCGGCATATATTTGAAGGGTGAAAGCCCGCCGATAAGCAAGCCCAAAGTGGAAACAACTATCGAATCACCCGAAAAGTCTCTTCGCATTGAGTATAACTGAGGATTGCAAAGGTAATAATCTATTATTTGGTTTGAGTATAAATGAATTCTCCCCGCAGCAAGTTACGGGGTATCTTATTAACAAATATGTCCTCCCTCTGGGGCTTTGAGATAATATAAACGTTTTTTGCTATTGTTATGTCGTCCCTCTGGGACTTTGTAAATGTAAAAAACTAGACGCTGCAAGCAGCGGGGAATTAAACCCGCAGAGATTAAATCGATTCGATATTGCATAATAGAGTATTGAATATCGATTCGATATTACATAGTAGTGTATAGCAAATCGATTCGTTAGGGTATAGTTTCTTATTTATCAAAATAATAAATAATTAAACTACTATACGAAGAAAAGGAAGAGTTTTTTCGGGAGGTGAGTCCAGATAAAGAACATCAGGGTTTCGCAAAGAACGCTCAAGAAGTGAACGAGTGAGTAAGCTAGAAAATAACAAAAAGGCGGAAGTGATTCCGCCTTTCGTTTATTCAAATAATATTTGGTTTTAGTCTGCGAGGGACGCTACCATTACAGCTTTGATGGTATGCATACGGTTTTCAGCTTCATCAAAAACTACTGAGGCTTCTGATTCGAAAACATCTTCTGTTACTTCGAGACCGTTGAGTCCGTATTTCTGGAAGATTTCTTCTCCGACTTTTGTTTCGCGATTATGGAATGCAGGCAGGCAATGTAAGAATTTTGTTTTTGGATTTCCTGTTGCTGCCATTAATTCTTTATTGACCTGATAAGGTTTTAAGAGTTTGATTCTTTCTTCCCATTTATCCGCTGTTTCGCCCATCGAAAGCCATACGTCTGTGTAAATGAAGTCAACGCCTTTTACTGCTTCTGCAGGATTGTCTGTGATAGTAAGTTTGCCGCCTGATTTCTTTGCGAAGTCTTTTGCCATTTTCTGAACTTCGGCGTCCGGCCATAAGCTTTTTGGTCCGCAGATTCTTACGTCCATACCCATTATGCAGCCATCAACCGTAAGTGTATTACCCATGTTTGAACGAGTGTCGCCGATGTAGCAATAACTGATTTGATTGAGAGGTTTATCAGAATGTTCCTGCATTGTAAGGAAGTCTGCCAGAGCCTGAGTCGGATGCCATTCGTCGGTTAGTCCGTTGTAAACAGGGACGCCGGCGTACGCGGCAAGCTCTTCGACGATGGTCTGACCGTAACCGCGATATTCGATTGCATCGTACATACGACCGAGAACACGTGCAGTATCTTTCATGGATTCCTTCTGTCCGATTTGTGAGCCCGATGGTCCGAGGTACGTAACCTGTGCACCCTGATCGAATGCGGCGACTTCAAACGCACAACGTGTACGTGTCGAAGCTTTTTCAAAAATGAGAGCAATGTTCTTTCCTTTTAAGTGCTGCTGTTCTGTCTTAGCATACTTAGCTCTTTTGAGGTCGCGTGAAAGGTCGAGCAAAAAGTTAATTTCTTTCTGAGTTAAATCAGCAAGTTTAAGTAAATGTCTGTTTCTTAAGTTAAACGGCATAAAATATTTTTAAGTTTAGTAATTCTTCTGAATTGAGTACAAATATACTAATATTAAAGCGGGGATTAAAGTGAGAATTAATTACATCTGTCTTTTGTCTCGGCAGATTTATAGCGTTGATTTGAAGTTGTTTGTTGATTAATTTAATCACGATTGGGTATAGAATGCAAACAAAATTTTGCAATCTATAAATGAAAACACATAGGGTCGATAAATTTCTGTTTCATACGAGAAGCATAACTGTTTCTTCTCTTTGTTTTGTATTAAACAGAACAGGGTTGTAAATTTTAAATTTTATTATGACTATTCATTATAAAAACGGATTTTATGTTAAAGACAATCATAGTCTGAACAGTTTTGCAGCGGAAATAATAAAGGTTTCAGAAAACTATATTAAATTCCTGATTTACAGAGGAAGGATTTCCAACCTGGGAAACCTGAATACTTTTGATACCGCTTTAGATCTGATGGCAGAACTTTTCAAAGTTGAAAATGGGTGTCTTATATATTTCAAAAGACATTTTGAAAAACTCGACTCAATGCCCGACTCAGAAGAGGCATACCGTGGAGCACTGAAACAGTTTATTTACAGTGCAACGCTGAATAACCTAACACACATCTACAAACTAACAGACCCTGTAGCAAACAAGCTGTTAAGAAACCTGAAGGCGGCATATAAAGAAGAAAACTACTTAGTAACAGAAATATTCCTGAACAAATACATACATAAAACAGACGTTGATTTCGGTTCAAAAGAGTGTATGGACAGAGATATACTGCTTAATCAGATAATAGCGAAAAACGGAACAACACATCCCACTGCCAAGGATTTTCTGAAATATGTGTTTGAAATACTTGAGTCTCAAAGTCAGTACTTACAGGCAATTTCGCTTAATGATCTGCTTCAGATATACAAGGAAGTATTTTCCCGCAAA
>JBMOHR010000020.1:0-23449 GCA_049317745.1 Ignavibacteria bacterium | reverse complement strand
CCCGGTTCGATTTACGGGTACAATTCCCACGTGTTCTATAATAATAATAAGCAGGTATCGATAGTGATTCTTACGAATACTGATTCGGGCTCGCCTGTGGAGGCCTTCTCGGATGCGTTCAGGAAGATTATTGGTGAGTAATTCAGAATTCAGAATTAAAAACTGTAGTTCAAACATTCTTGTTTGAAACAAATTAGATTCCCCTCCTTGGAGGGGTGGCTCCGTCTGTTCTTTAGGCGGAGACGGGGTGGGTAACTATTTGAAATTTCAAATTTAAAATTTCAAATTGTTTCAACTATCCACTAATATTAATCTTGTAACACGTTTCATTTATTCATAATTTTGAACAGGTAGGATTTCTTTTATTGTTAATAAATGAATCTTAGGGAATAGGGGAATTTATTAATCTAATATTATATTGAATTATGAGAAAATTATTTTTCCCTGTAGCCATCGCGCTTTTGTTTTCTTCACTTTTTATTTCATGCAGTAATTCTGTTCAGACAGGCTCTAACCCAAATTACGATAAGATGCAGAAATCTGTTGACAGTATCAGGACAGCATTGCAGACTTCTGTGAACAAAACTATTCCGTCTCTCAATGTGCTTATTACTACTCCGACGGATGAGTATTTCATTTCGTCCGTGCCGCCAGGTAATCTGCCTCTTACAAAAGATACTTATTTCCGATTCGCGAGCAACACAAAGAATTTCACATCTGCCTGTATTCTTAATATGCAGGAAGATGGATGGTTGAATATTGATAGTAAAATCACTGACACTATTCCCGGCACTTCCATCACTTACGTGCCGTCAACTCCTCAATGGAATATTCCGAATAAGAATCAGATTTCTATTAAGAATCTGCTTCAGCACAGCGCAGGCGTGTACGATGTCTCGAATGACCCTGCTCCGGGATATCCGAATAGTTATGTGCTGGATGTACAGATTGCCGAACCTAACCATCAGTTCTCGTCGGGTGAACTCGTTGGAGTGGCAGCAACTAATAATCTTTCGTATTTTCTTCCAGGGACGAATCATCATTATTCAAACACGGGATATACTATCTTAAGCGAAATTATCGCACGCGTTTATTCTTCGCATGCTGGTACGCCTAAACTCTATTCGGAATATATTTACAACTATCTCACAGGACCTTTTGCTATGGTTCCTGTTGATGTGCGTTTCCCGTATCTGGCAACCGATAATACGATACCTTCACCGAATACTCCCGGTAAGGTTTATTTTGAAGACGGTACAATTACAAATACTTCTGTTTATAATAAAAGTGCAAACGTTGGCGAGGGTAACGGATACGGCACTATGGCTATGCTCAGGACTTACATCCGCTCGATGATTTCAGGTAATAATGTTCTTAATGCCACAAGTTTAAACCTGATGAAGAATGAAATCTCACCTGGTTCTCCAAACTATGCGCTGGGTTGTGCACTGTTCACTAACCTCGGCTATGGTCATACCGGTGCAACGATGGGATATTTCTCGTGTATGTTCTACGACCCGCAGACTGGTGTAACTGTTGTTGGTTCGATTCCGTTCTGGGACCTTACTAATGGCGGCGTTAATTTCTATAAACCGTTCTATACTATGCTCGATGCTTGCTGGGCTGTTCGTTCGGTGCTGGGGTATCCGGGGAAACCGTAAGCTATTTGAAATTGTAAATTTGAAATTGTAAATTTAAGAGCGGTGACAATGTGACAAGGTTTAAAATCTGTAGTTCCGACATTCCTGTCGGAAACAATAGGGAATAATAATTAAAGCAAGAGATTTTTACCACAGAGCCCACGAGAATACACAGAGAAGAGCTTTTTTAGGCAAAGAGCTTTTAGATTCCCCTCCTTGGAGGGGTGGATGGACGTTCGCCTTGGCGAACGGACAGACGGGGTGGGTAGCTATTATAAATAATATGGATTCCCGATAGAAACATTCGGGAATGACAAAAACAATTTAAGCGCAAGAGCATCAACCTGGAAGGTTGACTTACACTCTTTACATTTTTGATTTTTGATATGTATATTTTCTATTTTAGGTTTGATATTCTAAGACCCACCCCGTCTCCGTCTAAAGAACAGACGGATCCACCCCTCCTCGGAGGGGATTCAAAGCAAGCAAGAGCATCAACCTGGAAGGTTGACTTACACTTTATACATATTTGATATGTGTATTTGATATTTTAGATTTGATATTGCCAGACCCACCCCGTCTTCGTCCAAAGAGCGGACGAATCCACCCCTCCGCGGAGGGGATTCAAAAACTTATTTGATATTTTATATTGATTTTATCATTGGCTTGAGCCTGTACGAGAGGTTGTACAGCATGAGTTCGAGGTTGACGTTTTTGTCGATGTCGCTGATGAACATTTCCAGAAGGATGATGATTTCGTATTCGTCGCAGTTGAGGCGGGTGACGAAGTTTGTTATGTTTTCGTCACGGTCGCGGTTGATGAGCCTGTCGTCGTTCTGGGATTTCTTGATGATGATGTCCCTGAACCAGAGCTGCATCAGGTACAGATACTGGCGCACGAGTTCTCTGTCTTTTGCTGACGTGAGTGATGTGATGATTCTTGATATCGCTAAATATTTGTTCGCTACGATTGCACGAAGATGGTCTATGCCCTTGTCGCGAAGTTCAAGGAAGTTGCAGTTGAGTATGTTCTTCAGTGTTTGCAGGCTTCCGTTCGACAGGTTCACGAGCAGGTTTACTTCTTCGTTCACTGTGTCGGGATGGTTTTCGTATATGTAGTTCTTAAGGTCGTGACTTCCGATTGCGTCGAACTTCACTTTCTGGCATCGTCCGATGATTGTCGGCAGAAGCGAGTTTATCTTTGCAGTGGTTAATATGATTAGCGCATCACCCGGCGGCTCTTCCAGTACTTTAAGGAACGAGTTCGCTGCTTCTCGCCGCATCATGTCTGCCTGTGAGATTATGTAAACTTTCTTCTTGCCTCTTTCGCCAGTGAGATAAATTTCTTTCTTTATCTGTCTGATGCTTTCTATCTTTATTGAGTTTGCCTTTGGTATATCAATCTTGTGGTAAGGGTCGGATGCTTTCTTCTTAAGTTCGGCAGTTAAAATCTCCATGTCGGATTCTGAGAACGACTGTCCTTCGCCTTCGTCGTCTTCTCTCTTCGGTGTAGGCAGGGGAGTTATAAACTTGAAGTTCATAGAGTTCAGCTGTACCATCTGCTTGCAGCTTTTGCATTCTTCGCACGCACCAAGTTCAACGTCGGGGTTGTCGCAGTTCAGTAGTCTCGCAAACTCAATAGCCACGGCATCTTTGCCTATGCCTTCAATTCCGTGGAATATGAATGAGTGCGGCACTCTCCCGCTTTTGTAAACGTTCTTAAGTATATTGATAACTCTTCGCTGTCCCTTAATCTTTTTCCACATAGTCTGTTAAAATGTATTTCCTATTCCGAACTGTATCGCAAACTTGTCCTTGAATATGGTTGACGCATTGTTTTTGAATAACCATTTGTTGGTTCCTGCTGCAGGTTCGTAGTCATAAAACTTGAAACCAAAGTCCAGCCTTACAGGACCGACTATTGTATAGTACCTTAAGCCGACTCCTACTGCAACTGCAACATCAGGTGTTTTGTAATATTTTATATCGCTCCAGAGGTTTCCGAAATCAAGAAATGATACAAATCCGAAATCACGAATGAGTCCTTTCATATCGTAGAACGGTCTTGTTCTGTGTTCGATTGTTCCTTCTATTATAAAGTTACCGCCGTTCTCCCTTCCCTGGAATGTACCGAGTTTCCTCGCACCCCAGCCGCGTACACTTGTACTTCCGCCTGCGATAAACCTTGAATCGAGAGGGACGACATCGAGTCCGTAGTCCTGAGTACTCGAGCTCAGTATGAGTGTGTTGTCACCGTATTCGTAAATGTTTCCTATCAGGAATTTTGTCGCAAGCGTTGACTTGTCGCCGCGTGAAGTTACGGGCAGGTACAGTTTATTTATGAATGAAAACTTTAAGTAGTTTATTGAAGATACATCGAATATCTTTTTGATTAATTCGCTTACTAATCCGCTCTCTTCAAAAAGGTATGACTGGTAGTTGCCGCGTGTAGGGAACTGGAAGTTATCAGTCTTTGAATGTACGAGTGTTAAACTTAGAATCGAGTTCAGTATGTTAACGAATGCACCTTCTGGTATTAAACCAACAAATAACGGTACTTTAAAAGTTACTCGCTGGTCCGTCAGTTTCCAGTCGAGGTAAAGGTTGTTAAGGTAGGTATATTTCGGCAGTTCGTAGTTTGCCGAAACCTTGCTCTTTATTTCCTCAATCCTGAAATCATCAATAGAAAAGATTACTGCACTAAGGTTCAGGTTGCCTGTAATCTTATTGTTGTTGAAAATATGCGGCTGGAACATATCCAGTAATAACTCGAGTCTGTAGTTCTGTGTTGAGTTTGCGAGAGCCCTTATCTTCGCAGAAAAGGTCCGCGGGTTCTTTAGGAAGAATCTGTCCATAAAGGAAAGACCGATACCAGCAAAGAATGAATTGCTTATATCATATCCGAGTATTTCAGGCTGTAGTTCGTATTTGTTTCTTACAAGTCCGAGTATCTTAAGGTTGATGATGTTATTTATAGTGTCGATATCGCTGACCATTATTCTCGTATTCTCGAGCACTGCAATCCTGTTAAGTCTGTTCTCGCTCTGCACGAGTATTTCCTTGCTGTATATGTCAGTTTCCTGGTATTCCAGTTCGTTCAGAATATTGTCCAGGTTCAGGGAATACTTGTCATTCTTTATTCCGATAGTTGTCTTCCCGAATAAATACCTTTTGCGTGGTTCGTAAACCAGGTTTATGGTAATCTTATGTTTGTTTTCAGGGTTGCTGCTTTCTATCTTTACAATTTCGGGTGCTGTCATATTCGCAAAAGCGTAGCCATTGTTCTGAAGGAATTTCAGTATCCTTCCTGATTCCCTTGTTACTTTGTTCTTCACGTAAACATCGCCTTCAGTGGTTTCCAGTACGTCGGGCATAAATGCATTTGTGATTAAATCAGGAGGTACGCTTTCCAGTCCATAATAATTAATCTTTCCGATTGAGTAGGGCAGGTTTTCGTTTATAATAAACTTTACGGAGACTTTGCCTTTTGATGTGTTTTTAGTCGATGATGTATCAACGAACGCATCGAAAAATCCGTTATCGAAATAGAATTTTTCTATACGTTTTTTATCGGTTATAAAATCTTCGTAATTAAAATAATCGCTGTTACCTGTTTTGATTATGTTTGTTATCTCGCTTACGGAGAAAGTTTTGGTAGTCTTAAATTCAATATCAACGTTGTCAGTTTTAAATGACTTTAAAATAACTTCGTCTTCTTCCTGAGCGAAAGAAGAGTTAAGAAATAGGACTAATATATAGATTAAAATTATTGTAAAATTCTTCAATGTCATCTTTTCCCTTACTGATACTTAAAAGTCTGTGAATAATATATATTGTTGCTAATACATCAAACACAGACTTCTAAATAAAAGCACAATTTAAAAGTTAGATTTGTTTCTAGAAATCTTTACTTTCTTCATCATAGAAGAAATCTTCATCTGTTGGATAATCAAGCCATATCTCTTCTATACTTTCATAGGGCTCTTCCGTATCTTCGAGCTCCATTAAATTATCAACAACTTCTTTTGGTGCACCTGTTCTTGTTGCATAATCTATAAGTTCTGCCTTGTTTGCAGGCCATGGAGCATCATCAAGAAATGATGCCAACTCCAGAGTCCAAACCATTCAAATACCTCCGTTTATATTATTATTAAAATTTGTTTTATTCAAAATCGTGTTCAAAGTATTCTGTGCTCCTTTTGTACCTCAGACCGTTGGGCATTGTGTCGCCTTTTGAATTCATTGCGATACGATCAGTGAGCTGTTTCTCGAATACTTTGGCTGCGTTGTAGCCGTAATGTTTGCAAAGATAATTAAGTGCGATAACTTCTGCAATGACAGTAATATTCTTACCCGGGAATATCGGTAAGTTGATTTTCTCAACTTCTACTCCCAGTATATCTATCATTCTTGAATCGAGTCCTGTTCTGTCGTAAGTCTTCTCGGCATCCCAGTGCTCAAGTTCTACGATTACCTCTACTCTTTTCTGGTACCTGATTGCTCTGATACCGAAAATTCTTTTAATGTCTATAATTCCTAAACCGCGAATTTCCATGAAATGCTTTACGAGTGATGTTCCCGAACCCATTAAAACATTCTCTGCTTTCTTCGATACTATAACTATGTCGTCTGCCACTAATCTGTGGCCGCGTTCAACTAAGTCTAACGTAATCTCGCTCTTACCAATTCCCGATCTTCCGCAAAAAAGCAAGCCTACTCCGTAAACGTCTACGAATGAAGAGTGTATTACTGCCTGTTCCGAAAACTGGTCGTCGAGAAAATCGCTTAACAGCGATACAAGTCTTGTTGTATGGTGCGGTGTTACGAATATTGGAATATTCTTTTCTTCCGCCAAACTGAGAAATTCTTCAGTCGGCTGATTGTCGTGTGTAAAGATAATGCACGGCACATCGAATGAAAAGTATCTCTTTAAAGTTATATGGCGCTCTTCTTTGTTCAGCTTTGAAAGATACCTGTTCTCGGTATTGCCGAAAACCTGAATCCTTGAGAACGAAAACAACTCCACGTACCCTGCTAAAGCCAATCCCGGTCTGTGAAGGTCTTTGTCGGTGACATATCTTTCTTTCTCAATTTCCTTCGGTGTTATCTTTGTAAGCTTAAACCTGTCCTTACATTGTTCGTAAAAGAAACTGACGGTGATATTGTCTTTCTTAATATGTTTTATATCTTTTAAACTATCGGTCAATCTTAATTATTTTAAATTAGCTTTTTTGTTTGTCTTATGTTTGTCTTTAACTTTGTATAATTGTGTTTCTATTTTTTCAACTGCTGCGTCTACTGCTCTTTCTAATTCCGCTGCGCCTTCAGTGGTGGTAAGCGTTCTATCCTTTAACTTCAGAAGAATCTCACAGTACTTAGTGTCCGATGGCGGTTTATCAAACGATAAAATAACATCTGCATGAATAATGGTTTCATTGTACTTGCTTAAATTTTCAAGCTTCTCATTAATGTAATCCTGGGTTGAACCCTTCGCTTTAAAATGCCTGGCTGTGATTTGAATTTTCATATCATTAAATATTAAGTTTGTAAAATGTTAAAGAACTACTCTGTCTCATTATGCAAAAGTATATAAAATTTTTCAATAAACAAACAATAAAGTGGCTTTTTTTAAAAATAATAGATAATCACGTAATTCTATCTCAATTTAGCCTTTTTTATTATACTCAAAAACGTGAAATTAGTTCTAAATGCTTAAATTTAATCTGAAAATATACATTATTTTCCTTGCTGTCACTTTTCTGTGGACTCTGAGTGTTTACCTGATTCCTGTTTTTGAATCGCTCGGCGGTGTATGGGAAAGGATTGCTGACTATGGTTACGTTTTCTTTGCTGCCACTTGTCATCAGATTGACGACAGGTCGTTCTTTGTTTTCGGGAATAAAGTAGCAGTATGTTCAAGGTGCGCTTCGGTGTACACGGCATTTCTTGCAGGTGTTATTCTTTATCCTTTTATAAAGGGACTGGAAAACAAAAAACTTCCGTCTATATGGATTTTAATAATATTTGCTTTGTTGTTATTTTCAGATGCGGCTCTGGATGCGCTGGATGTGATTAAGAATACATTCATATCAAGAGCAGTATCAGGTTCTTTAATCGGTGTGCTGTTGCCGTTTTATCTTATTCCCGGAAGTATAAACTTTGCGAATGAGATTTATGATAAATATCAAAATAAACTGAATGGAAAAAAACGTTAGTATTAACAGACTGCTGCCCGTTATCTGGGGATTTCTTGTGATGACAATGATTTCTATAATGCCTTTGATTAACTTTATTAATCTGTTCTTCTGTGCGGGAATTATTCTCGGCGGGCTTGCAGGTGTGTTTTCGTTTAATAAACAGTTAACTGCATTGAATATGCAGCTCACGTTTAAGGATGCAGTTATGATTGGTATTCTGAGCGGTGTGCTGTCAGGGGTTGCTGTAAGCGGGTTTAACGTTATCACTCTTATGTATTCGAGTGTTAACCCAATTAGTGAGTCGATTAAAATGCTCGGTGACTTCGGGAAGAATCTGCCGCCTGAAGTGAATAAGCAGCTTGAAAACCTTTCTGGCGAGTTTAACAAGTACGGTTTCTCGCCCACACTCGCAGTGTTTACGTTTATTTCTAATATGCTTATTTATCCTTTGTTCGGTGCGATAGGTGCCTTACTCGGTGCTACTATTATTAATAATAAAAAGAAGATAAATACGACTGCAGTATGATATATTTACATTTTTATTATAGTCAAACTATATTAAATTAAGCAAACAATCTGAAAATGTACGAATATTCGGGAGCAATACATATACATTCAACTTATTCTGACGGTACAGGGTCGCCTGAACACATTGCGCAATGCGCTAATGAAACGGGTCTCGACTTTCTGATACTTACAGACCACAATTCTATTCAGGCAAAAACTGACGGATACGAGAGATGGTTTAACAATTCTATGTTCCTTGTGGGTTATGAAGTGAATGATACGAAGAATGAAAATCATTATCTGGTATTCGGACTCGATGAACTTATCGGGACTTTTCAGGTTCTGCATAACGGCGAACTCGGCTGTAAACTTTCTGCTGCTGAATACATCGAAGAGATTAAACGCAAGGGTGGTGTTGGTTTTATAGCTCATCCTTTTGAGAAGAGAAGCAGTTTTCCCGAGCATCCGCCTTATCCGTGGACAGAGTGGAACACAGAATCTTTCGACGGTATTGAAATATGGAATCATATGAGCGAATGGGTTGAAGACCTTACCGAAAGCAATAAGGTGCAGAGGTTTATTCATCCGCTGAAATCTATTGTTGCTCCGTGTAAGTTTGCAGTTAAGAAATGGGACGAACTGAATTTAAAGAGAAAAGTTACTATAGTCGGCAGCGTTGATGCACACGCACATAAGATGAGTCTGATGGGATTCTATAACGTGGAAGTTTTTCCGTACAAGGTTTTATTCAAATCTATAAGGACGCACGTTCTGCTCGATGAACCTGTGGTTGTCGGTGATAATGAAAACTTCCAGAAGTATAAAAAGAATATAGTAAACGCTCTTAGGGACGGACGGTCTTTCGTTGCTAATTCATACTACGGCGATGCGAAAGGGTTCAGATTCTTTGCAGACTACGACGGCGAGAAGTTTCAGATGGGTGATGAGATTTTAATGAAAGAGGGTGACAGGAAAGTTGTGTTTAATATACTCGTGCCTAAAGAAGCATTGGTTAAGGTGATGAGAAACGGTGAGTGTGTTCACCAGAGTAACGGGTTCGGGGGATTATGGGATGTACACGAAGAGGGATGTTACAGAATAGAATGCTGGACAGGGGACAGAGCGTGGATTTATTCAAATCATATCAGAATTAAAAAAGTATAAGAGGAAAACAATTGAAAGAATTTATTCAACCGGAAAGCGTAGTTTTATCGGATGAGAAATCTGTAAGAGCAAATTGCGGAGTGTTCGGAATATTCAATCATCCGAAGTCTGCATTAATGGCTTATTACGGACTGCACGCATTGCAGCACAGGGGACAGGAAGCAGCTGGTATAGTAAGTTCTGAGTATCTTCCTGAGAAAGACAAATATCATTTTAACATTCATAAAGGTCACGGGCTTGTACTTAGCGTTTTTGATGAGAAGACACTTACTGACCATCTTAAAGGAAATTCTGCTATCGGGCATAACCGTTATTCAACTACGGGTTCTTCCGATAACAAGAATAACATTCAGCCTTTTAAAGTAAACTATAAAGACGGTAACCTTGCACTCGCACACAACGGAAACCTTACCAATGCAGGTTCTCTGAGGAAGCAGCTTCAGGACGAAGGTACAATCTTCCAGACTTCAACAGATACGGAAATCATCCTGCATCTTCTTGCACGGTCTAAGAAGGAAGACTTCGTTGAGAAACTTCTTGAAGTGTTCAGGCAGGTTCGCGGTTCATATTCAGTGGTAATCCTTACTGACGATAAACTTATCGCTGCACGCGACCCGTACGGCGTGAGACCTTTCGTGATGGGAAAGCTCGACGACAGTTTTATATTTGCTTCGGAAACAACATCGCTCGATATACTCAATGCAGAGTACGTGAGAGACGTGAAACCCGGTGAGATTATAGTAATAGATAAGGAAGTTATTGAGACGGGTAAGGAAAAATCGTACATGATTGCAGAGCTTGACAAGTACAAGCACTGCATATTCGAGTATATATATTTCAGCAGACCTGACAGTCAGATTTTTGAGGAGAAAGTTGATAAAGTGAGAAGGTACATTGGTGCACATCTTGCGAGAGAAAATCCTCCGCCCGATAAAGATAACCCTTATGATACGGATGAGAAGAAAGTTATTGTTATAAACGTGCCTGACTCTTCAAATACTGCAACGCTCGGATACTTTAATGAATGTATTAAGACAACGAGGAATCTTAAACACGAAATCGGTTTAATAAGAAGCCACTATGTAGGCAGGACGTTCATCGAGCCGGGACAGGACCACAGGCAGATGAAGGTGAAGACTAAGTTCAACGTTGTGAAGGGTGTGCTCGCCAACAGGAAGGTTGTTATAATTGATGACTCTATAGTCCGCGGTACGACGCTTAAACTTCTCGTTGACCTTATTAAACAGGCAAAGCCGAAAGAGATTCATCTGAGGATTACCTCTCCGCCGATTGTTTCGCCGTGTTACTACGGAATGGATTTTCCTTCGAGGGAAGAACTGATTGCAAACCAGTTCAACGGAGACATTGAGGAAATAAGAAAATCTCTCGGTGTTGAATCGCTTAAGTATCTGTCGGTTGAAAGCCTGCTGGATGCGGTTCCAAAGACATCTGAGAAAACAGATTACTGTACTGCATGTTTTACGCGCAACTATCCTATCCCTATTGAAGTTGATATTGATATGGATAAAACTAAATTTGACGATTAATAAATTAAACATATTCTAAATGGAATTAGCAGAAAAGTTATTTCACAAATCACGAAGGGAAAAGTTAAACAATATTCTTGATGATAACTCGCTCGTGATTGTACTCGGTGCATCGAACGTTGCACGTTCTTACGACGACGGTTATAAGTTCAAGCAGAATAAGAATTTTTATTACCTTACAGGTTTCAACGAGCCGAATGCCGCATTGATTCTCGCACCCGGCGGTATGGAAGTGCACGATGAGAAATCGAAGAAAGTAGTGAAAACAAAAGAACTTCTCTTCGTTCAGAAGAAAGACCCGCTGAGGGAAACGTGGGTCGGAAGAAGACTCGGGTACTCTAACGTGAAGAAGGAACTCGGAATCGAAACAGGGATAGTGAACTCAAAACTGGGCGATGTTCTTGCTGATTTAATATCACGCGATAAGTACAACAAAATATACATCAGTTTATACGACTTAAACTTCCTTGCGGGTGAAGTGAAAGAACAGATGAGAGGCTTTGAATCTTCGTGGATAACTTTATCTACTAACGTACAGATTATGGACTTAAACTTTATACTTGCAAAGATGAGAAGTGTAAAGAATGAATTTGAGATTGAACAGGTGAGATATGCATCGACAGTAACCGCCGCAGGATTCTATAACACGATACAGATGATTAAACCCGATATGTATGAATATCAGGTACAGGCACTGCTTGAGTATCATTACAAAGAACTTGGATGTCAGGACGAGGCATTTGAAACGATAGTTGCAGGCGGTAACAATACATGCATACTTCATTACAATACTAACAGGAATAAACTTAAGAGCGGTGAACTGCTTCTGATTGATTCAGGTGCTGAGTTTAATTATTACAACGGTGACCTTACGAGGACAATTCCTGTAAACGGCAAGTTTACGAAGGAGCAGAAAGAAATTTATCAGATGGTGCTTAATGCACAGTACGACGTTATTGAAATGATAAGACCCGGCGTTAAACTTACTGACTTAAAGAAATATTCAGTTGAGTGTCTTAAAAAGGGAATGCAGAAACTCGGATTGCTTAAGAAGGGATTCGACATTACAAAATACACTCTGCACGGAGTAGGGCATCATCTGGGACTTGATACACACGACGCAGTTGCGAACAAGTCAATCGGCAAGAATGATTTTGACAGACTGCTTGTCGGTAACATCATTACTGTAGAGCCCGGAATATACTTCCCTGAAGACGCGAAGGAAATTCCTGAAAAGTACAGAAAGATTGGCGTAAGAATTGAGGACGACGTACTCGTAACCAGACTCGGCGGCGAAGTGCTTTCAGATTCATTGCCAAAGGAAATCGAAGACATCGAATTCCTTATGATGGAATAAGACATTAAATTACTTATAAACAAAAACTCCTTTCAGGTAATCCTGAAAGGAGTTTTTTGTTATAATCCCAATTTCTTTGCTTCTGCATGCAAAGCAATCCCGGACATATAATCCCTAAAGGGATATTATTTTTATATAATATTTTACCTACTAATATTAATTCCCTAAAGGGAATGAGAGAAGAACAAACTTGTCTAATTATAATCATTAAGAACCTTATCCCTTTAGGGATAAAATGTTAGTAGGCAAAGAGCATCCAAAAGTTTTTATCCCTTTAGGGATAATATGTTAAATTGGATATTATTCTAAATTAGGGTCTTTAAATAGATATTTCGAATTATATTCTATCTCATACTTTTCTAAAATCATTTTATATTCATCAAGAAAAGATACTTTCTTATGGTGAACTTTTTGATTATTGATATAACTGATAACAGATTTAATATGTGATTTGGAATAAGTGAAGGCTCCATATCCTAACTGCCATTCAAATCTGCCGAGACATAAATTATTCTCATTAATCCATTTAGAAGAACTTCTTTTGATGTCCTTTACAAGATCTGAAATCGATTGTTCAGGGTTTATGCTGACAAGAATATGAATATGATCTTCAGTACCATTAATGCAATAAAGTTTGTGCCTATTGTTTCTTATGATACCTGTGATATATTTGTATAGTTCTTCCTCAAAACTACTTTTTATTAATGCAGTTTCTCGCATAGGGGAGAATACAACCTGAACAAACAATTGTGTGTATGTGTTAGACATAATGTTTTTGTTTAATGTATAGATAATTATATAATTTAAAATATATTATTTTACGTCTAAAAGTGCTGCATATAATCCCTAAAGGGATAAGGAATTATTTAAATCGTAATACCTACTAATGTTTATTCCCTAACGGGAATTAAAGAAGAATAAACTTTCCTAATATATATTCATTTAGGTTTTTATCCCTTTAGGGATAAAATGTTAGTAGGTATAAAAGATCCAATAGTCCTTATCCCTTTAGGGATAAAATGTAAGTAGGCAAAGAGCATCCAAAAGTTTTTATCCCTTTAGGGATAAAATGATAGTAGGCAAACAGTATCCAATAGTCCTTATCCCTTTAGGGATAAAATGTTAGTAAGTATAAAAGATCCAATAGTCCTTATCCCTTTAGGGATAAAATGTAAGTAGGCAAAGAGCATCCAAAAGTTTTTATCCCTTTAGGGATAAAATGATAGTAGGCAAACAGCATACAAAAGTCCTTATCCCTTTAGGGATAAAGTATTAGTAGGCAAAGAGTATCCAATAGTCCTTATCCCTTTAGGGATAAAATGTTAATAGCTATAAATAATCCCAAACTTCCTTATCCCTTTAGGGATAAAATGTCAGTATTTGAAACTATAAAGATTTCATTTTTGTGTAAATATACTGAACGGCAAAAAACGGAAATAAAATAGTATTATAAGTGAGAGGGTATATGAAATGTACTTTGTCTGAATGTTTTTTTGTGCTTTGGTGGTAAAATCTCTTACTTCATCACTTTGTCACTTTGTCACTATTCTCTACTCTACGTAAATACCGAGAACACAAACAGCATTATCGTCAGTGCAATCAATATAATCACTGCAGTCCATCCGATAATATTATTCGTCATCTTATTCGTGTATTCACCCATAACCTTTTTATTGTTCACGATTACCATCATCGCAACAAGAACTACGGGAAGGAAGATTCCGTTTAATATCTGTGATATGATTGTGATTCTGATGAGCGGTGCATTTGGAATAAGTATAATCCCCATTGCAACTACCAGCATTCCTGTGTAAAGGATATAAAATTCAGGTGCATCTTTCCACTTCTTGTCTATTCCGGCTTCGAAGCCGAACGCCTCGCAGATATAGAATGAACTCGCAAGGGGAAGTATCGTTGCTGAAAATATGGATGCAATAAACAGTCCGAACGAGAATACTAATCCTGCCATTTTTCCTGCCAGAGGCTGAAGTGCAAGTGCTGCGTCTTTTGCTTCGGTTATTATTATTCCCTGAGGATACATCGTTGATGCACACGCAACGATTATGAAGAAAGCAACCACTACAGTAGCGATACATCCGATAATAATATCGACTATAACAAATTTATAGTTTTCTATTTTAAGTCCTTTTTCAGTTACGGATGACTGCATATAGAACAACATCCACGGAGCAATGGTAGTACCGATTATTCCTATCACCATCGCAAGGTAGTCTGTGTTCATTTCAAGTTTCGGGCTGATGATTGAATTGCCGATTGCTCCCCAGTCGGGGTTTCCCATCAGTGCTGATATGATGTACATAAATAATGCCAGACTGAACACAATGAACACTCTTTCTGCAATCTTGTAATTTCCTTTTACTACGAGAAACCAGACACCGATGCCTGATATTGGTACGGAAATGTATTTGCTGATTCCGAGCACCTCCATACTTCCTGCAATACCTGCAAATTCAGTAGTTGAGTTGCCAATGTCAGCAATAAGAAGTCCGAAGAAAATAAAGAACGTAATCTTTAAGCCTGAACTTTCCCTGATTAAGTCTGCAAGACCTTTGCCGGTAACGATTCCCATACGTGCATTCATTTCCTGAATGACGATTAAAACTATGAATGCAGGGATTAAAGTCCAGATAAGGTTATAGCCGTACAGTGCACCCGCAACGGAATATGTGGTTATTCCACCTGCATCGTTGTCAACACTGCCCGTGATAAGTCCCGGTCCCAGTATTGCAAAGAAGATTGCAAGGTTTCTGTATAAAGTTCGTTTCGATGTTTTAAATCCTTTAAACATTTATCGGCTATTCTGTTTTACGTTTATCCAAAAGGTCTTCTAAGATGTCATCGATAACGATTACACCTTCCATTTTCATTTCTTTGTTTGTAACTGGTATTGCGAGTAAATTATATTTTGAAACTGTTTCTGCAATTGAGTCTATTTCGTCTGTGTCATAAACGAATGCAACTATCTTTCTCATTACGTCATTAAGAATCATGTTCGGGTCTGCTATAACAAGGTCTCTGAGGGATACTGTGCCTATTAGTTTTTCATCTTCATCAACTATGTACAGATAATAAATAGTATCTGATTCGGGCTTTTCTTCTCTTAAAATATCGATGGTCTTCTCAACCGAAACATCTTCTTTGAAAGAAACAAAGTCTGTCATCATAAGACTTCCTGCAGTGTCTTCTTCGTACTGAAGGATTTCACGTATGTCATCAGATGATTCCTTTTCGATTTCGTTAAGGAGAAGTTCTGCCCTGTCTTCTTCGAGTTCGTCGATAAGGTCGGCAGCTTCGTCAGCAGGCATCTTCTCGAGTACGTCTGCGGCTTTTTCGATTGATAAACTTTCAATCATCTCTACCTGTGCATCTGTTTCGAGTTCTTCGAGTACGTCTGCAGCTTTCTCTTCATCGAGTGATTCAAAGATTGCCTTTCTGGATTTCTTGTCGAGTTCTTCAATAACGTCGGCAAGGTCAGAAGGGTGCAGAGTGTTAAGTTTTGTGAACGGTTTCGAAAGAGTAATACCGAATGTGTTTGAGTCCACTGCTTCTACATCATCGAACAGAATGTATCTGCCCGGAATCTTTAGTTTGAAGGGTGATAGCATTGCTGAAATAGGTCTTGCAACACCAAGCCTTCTGAAAATTCCGTCCAGACCGACATCCACGGCAACTGCATAAGAGCCTGAGTTTACTTTTACGAGTCTTATGTCGTTTACGCGGACGAGCTTTCTTCCGTTAATATCAAGAATCTGCTTATCGAGAATGTTTTCTGCTAAGTATAAAAGGTTTGTATTTTCGGGTAGTTTGAAATCAACTATTTCATTGCAGTAAATAACGTAATCGTTCTGTATGCGGCGGATATCGAAATAATCGTAATTGAGGATTCTTTCTTCTTTGTTGATAATGGTTTTAACAGCAATAACTTTTGGCTTTTCATCAGAGAACACGACTATTATGTCTTTCAGATTTCCGAGAGCTTCACCGGAATTGTCGAAAAATTTCCTGTTTACTATTCTGCTCAGATAATATGTTACTAAAAAACTCATATTAGTCGGATTAAAAGTTAATTAAAATAGTTCTGATGGAATAAAGCCAGACTGTCAAATTCGTTACATCGTTTGCTTGTCAATAACCACATTGCTAAAGAATGTAAAAATATTCAATTTCAGATAATTAAAACATATAAAATTTCGTACCTATTAGTCCTTATCTTCCAGGTGGAACCTGTGAAGGAATCTGTGATATATAGGTGTAATCAGAATTGCGAAGCTTGTCAGGAAAGTTATCCCGCTGTATAATGCATAAATCCCTGCAAATATCTTGGCACCATCGCTTATTAACGGGTCAACGGGGCCCATACCGCCGAGTATCATCGATGCATTAACGAATGAATCAACGTAAGAAAGGTTATTGAAGAAATGATAACCAAGCACTCCTATTAAAAGAGAAACAGACAGCAGGATTACGTCTATGTATACTGCATACATAACCCTGCTTCTGAATATCTTTGTAGATACTAACTTCTGTTTCTTATTTTCGTAAATCATTTATGTTTAATAAGTCTGTAATTCGCCGATTTCTTTTTCGACTGCCGTTAATATATCGTGACTCTTTACGCATGCCATCATGTTGTTATGATCTTTGAAAAGAGGTCTGTCGATATCAAGATGCTCAACTACTTTACGAACTGCTGCGTGGGCTGCTTTTGTTCCTTTGCCGACACTGTATTCACGGAAGTCTATTGCCTGAGCTGCTGCAATGTATTCGATACCGAGTATTCCCCAGGCATTTTCTATTATCTGTCTGTTCTTCAGTGCTGTGTTCATTCCCATACTCACAAAGTCTTCCTGGTCTGCGGCTGCGGGGATTGACTGAATCGAGGCAGGCATTGAAAGAATTCTCTGTTCTACTATAAGCATATCAGCAGTGTACTGGCTGAGCATATGTCCTGAGAACATTCCGGCTCCTTTTGTGAGGAATGCAGGAAGACCAACGCTTAATGCAGGATGCAGCAATCTGTTTAATCTTCTTTCGGAAAGTACGCATACCATCGTTACTGCCGCACCGAGCATATCGAGCGGAACGCTGATTGGCGAACCCTGGAAGTTAGCACCTGTTAATACTACTTCGTCATCTGGTAAGAATATCGGATTGTCGCCGATACCGTTTAACTCTATTTCTACCTGTTCGCGTGTCCATCTTAAATGGTCGCGAGCCGCACCGATTACCTGAGGAGTTGAACGCATTGAATATGCATCCTGAACTTTTACTTTTACTTTGCCGAGCAGGTCAGAGCCTTCAATCATTTTCTTTATGTTTGCTGCAGAAGTGATTGCACCTCTGAATCCGCGGAGTTCGTGTATTCTTGAATCGTATGGTTTCAGGTTTGCCATTAAAGCTTCGAGTGACATCGTGGCGGCTATTTCTGCCTGCTTTAACAATCTCTCAACTTCGTAAACCTGTAAACATCCGATTGCATTCATAACGTTGCTTCCGTTAATTGCAGAAAGTCCGTCGCGTGCCTGAAGTCCCGGTACAGGAATTCCCGCAAGTTCCATTGCCTTGCTGGTAGGCATTCTTTCGCCTTTGTAGTACGATTCGCCTTCTCCCATTAATGACAATGCAATCTGACTCATTGGAGCAAGGTCGCCGCATGCACCAACGCTGCCTTTTGAACAGACGACTGGTGTTACGCCTTTGTTAAGCATCGCTACGTATGTCTGTGTAATATTGGGGCGGCATCCCGAGAAACCGTTTGCGTGAACGTTAATACGTCCGAGCATTGCACCTCTTACTATTTCAAGCGGGAACGGCTCGCCGATACCTGCTGCGTGATTGTATATTAAATACTTCTGAAATTCTTTTACCTGTTCATCGTTCAGCACTACGTTTGCAAGTTCACCGATACCTGTGTTAACGCCGTACATAATTTCTCCTGCAATGACTCTCTTTTCAAGAAAGGCTCTGCACTTGATTATTCTGGCTATTGCATCGGGATGTAATATAACTTCTTCGTTCTTTACTGCGACGTTGTAAACGTCTTCGATTTTAAGATTTTTACCTGTGACTGTGACCGGCATAGAATTATTCCTCTTTTTGTGTTTTTAAGATTATCAAATATACTATTATTAAATTTGCTTTAAAATTCAAATAAGTACAGGGATTAAAAGAATAAATCAGCTTAAGAATTATATATTCTTTGTATTTTGAAATAAGATTTCATATTATTACATATAGCAAGTATTTCTCCAAACATAACCATATTATTATGGACAACACACAAAGAAACAACTATACAATCTTCGCAGTGATCCTGGCAGTCGGTTTTATCATTGGAGCAATGATAATCTCAGGCACGTGGCGGAAAGTAGCAAGCAGTAATGTTACTATTGCTGTAACAGGTTCTGCATCGAAACAAATTAAATCTGACCTCGGTATCTGGGAAGGCTCATTCTCTAACGAATCAGCCTCAATGACAGATGCTTATGCGAAACTTAAAGAAACGAATTCTAAAGTAAAGAGTTATCTGGTCTCATTCGGATTTCCTGAGGATAAAATCGTATTCTCTTCAATTTCCACAAGAACTCTTTATGAAAGTAAAAACAAAAGTCCTATGGATTTGTATGGAAGCGGAGACGTGGCTTCAGGAAAAATCATAGGATACAATCTTTCTCAGAGCGTAACTGTCGAATCGGCTGATGTCGATAAAATCGATAAACTCTCACGTATGATTACTGAACTTATCAATCAGGGGATAGCGATAAATTCGCAGGCACCGAAGTTTCTGTACACAAAACTCAGCGACCTTAAGATTGAGATGATAGGTCTTGCTTCACAGGATGCAAAAACCCGTGCAGAACAGATAGCCAAGGCAACAGGGAACAGCATTGGAGATGTGCGTTCATCGAGAACAGGCGTTATGCAGGTGAATGCAAAGAACTCTACCGAAGTATCCGATTATGGTATTAACGATACATCCTCACTTGAGAAAACTATCACTGCTGTAGTAAACGTAAGTTTTTCAATTGATTGATATTAATAGTAAAAGCCGGAATCTGTTTTAAATTAAATAACCACCGGTTATAACGGTGGTTATTTAATATTCACTTTATACCTAAACGTGTTAGAGTAATTTATTACTCAGGTTTTACATTCCACCTCTGAAGTATATAAGCTCTCACATTTGTCACCTTCAGATCCTTTTCATTCCTGTCCAGACTGAAATACGTGAATATTATCCTGAAGAAATAATTCTTAAAAGTCTTTTCCACAGTCATCTTCGGTATATCGGGTGCCGCAGTACCGAGACTGTCAGCAAAGCTCTTTACATCAATTCGAAGTGTATCCTTTCCGTCTGTAAAATACATTTCGCTGTTCGGATAATAAAAGCCAGTTCTTATCGTGTTCAGACTGTCTTTATTCTTTAATGTATCGAGGAATCCGGTGCTTTCAAAGACCATCATTCTGTCAAAACCTTTTACATCGATGTCCTTTGTGTTTAAAGTAGTTACATTTACGTATTTCTTTTTTCTGAAGTTTTCAGTGTTCTCTGTTTTGATTCCCATCATCGTCATTATTTCTTCATCTTTGGAAACATACACTCCGTGAAGTGATTTTCCGTATTCTCTTCTGTTGGCAATGGAATCGAGACTTACGGTAAACCACGGCTGTATTTTATTCAGTTTCTTTCTTTCTACAAGGAACTGAAGTATTGAACGTACGTCAGTTGCTTCCTCCTTCTCGATGTCAGATTTTGCTGGTACAATTTTACCGTCAACAAGTATTGTGTTCTTCTTAAGTATGTCTTCAAGACGGTTAAGCTGACTGTTAAGGGATAAATCGAATGAACTCCACGGACCGTAAGATGTAAATACAGCGATGAGAAATAAAGTAACAGGAATAAACTTAATATTCCTGAAGTTTGATATGACGTAATACAATGTGGTAATCGTCAGCCATCCTGCAAGAACGAAGACGTAATACCTTCTTTCTGTTATCCCGTATTCTGATGTCCTTTTGGAAATAGCAAGAAAAAGCAATACAATCTGCGGAATAAGTGAAATAAAGAATACTCTGGAAAATATTCTTACCCATTTAATCTCCTTGCTGTCAACCAAAGGAAATATAAGAAGCAGTGAGAATATTCCCGCAGTGGAAAACCCTATTACTAAATACGAAACCCAGCCCATAGGCAGATTCCACTGGAACATGATTTTGAATAAATATAAGTATAATATAACAACGTATATTACTACTATCGGAAGCAGAACATACTGCGTGAATATCTTCAGACCTTTTGGAAATCTGAACTCTTCGGCTTCCTTAAACTCTGAAACTCCCGAACAGAAGAACCACGTATTGAATACACCTGCTATAAAGAAGAACAACTGAGCATATCTTTTGCCATCTATGTGCATATCGAATAACTTATCGAATGAAAGCAGCGCTATTGCAAGACCAGCGTATAAGACACCTGAATATAAACCCGACAGTATAAACCTTAAGAATGTCATCTGGTTAAAATCCCAGAAGTCAAGCTGTGCCTTTTCTCCTGAAAGTAAATAAGGAGAAAACGAGACTAATAAATGAAATGCAATTAAGAACAGGAAGTATCTTCCGATATCATAAACATCCAGTTCCTTCGATAACGAGAAGTAGAACAGAACTAATAATACCAGCGGAACGAGCTGCAGTAAATAACCTTTAATCCTTGTAAAATTCCTGCTTTCGGAATATAATGCAAACGATAGGAATAGCGGCAGTCCGAGTGAACACGTCATTACAATGTTATACATAGTCTGAGCATGCAGTTCAGCGTAGTCGTGTGAAAACCCTACAACCCTCATCATAATAAATGCACCGAGAATTGAACAAAGAATCACGAAAGGAAACCTCAGAAACGTAAGTTTCGCCTGTTGTACAAGGTTAGTTATAGATGGTAATTTCATAAATTTACTCCTTATAATAAATTATTCTGATATTTCTTAAACGTAAAGTAAACGTATAAGTTTTATAATTCAAGAGAAGAAACGCTGATATATTGAAAGGCCTTACTTCCCGATACAGAACTTTGAGAAAACATAATGAAGTATGTCGTCATTTGTGACGGAACCTGTTATTTCTCCCAGGTGTGTTAATGCGTTGCGGAGGTCTATGGAAATAAACTCGCCTGACATATTGTCGTCGATTGATTTTATTACGTTGTTTAATGATGCGACTGTATTCTCAAGACAGATTTTGTGGCGAAGGTTTGTGAGTATTATTTTATCTGATTTTACTGCTGATAATGAAGTGCTGACTTTCTTTGTCATTTCTTTCTTCAGTTCACTGAGAAGTTTAATGTCGTTTATTGAGATTACTAAATTATCTTTCCTGATTTCTTCATTAGAACAGATGTCAGCTTTTGTGTAAACTAATATTGAATTATCACTCTTTATGTTTTTGTTGTAATATTCTATTGATGATGCAATTTCTTCTGATGCTGCTGATGAATCAACGAGGAAGATTATTAAGTCGGCATCTTTAATTCTGCCATAACTCCTTTTTATCCCTTCGGATTCTATTATGTCTTCTGTTGTTCTGAGTCCGGCTGTATCCGTAAGGTTAAAAAGTATTCCGTTAATTATAAGATTCTCTTCCAGGTAATCTCTTGTCGTGCCTGATATTTCGCTTACTATTGCACGCTCAGTTTTTAGCAGTGCATTGAACAATGATGACTTCCCGCTGTTGGGTTTGCCTGCTATCACAACGTTAACGCCTTCGCGTATTACTTTACCGCTTATGTATGAACCGATTATTTCATCGAGGTCGCTGATTATTGTCTTAGCTCTTTTCTGTAAATCTTTCTTATGTGCAAACTCAAGGTCTTCTTCTGCAAAGTCGAGTTCGAGTTCAACGAGTGCTGTAACGCTTATTAAATCTTCGCGTACTTTCTTTATGTATTCAGACAGAGAACCTTCAAGCTGCTTTATGGATGATGCGTGTGCTTCGTTTGTCTTTGCGTGTATTAAGTCTGCGACTGCTTCTGCCTGTGATAAGTCCATTCTTCCGTTAAGGAATGCTCGCTTTGTAAACTCTCCGGGCTCTGCGTGTATGGCACCATTCTTTATTGCCAGGCCTAAAACTTTTTGTGTTACGAATACTCCGCCGTGAGATGAAAGTTCAACTACGTCTTCGCCCGTGTATGAATTTGGTGATTTGAATATTGAGATTAAGACTTCATCAATTATATTATCGCCATCGTATAAATAACCGAAGTGTATAGTATGGGAATTAATTTCTGCTATATTAATTCTTTTAAAACTTTCTTTTGATTTGGAGAATACTTTTTCAACTACATTAAATGTGTTTTCTCCCGATACGCGGATAACGGATATTCCGCCTTCGCCTATTGGAGTTGATATTGCAGTTATTGTGTCGGATAAGTTATTCATTAGTTCTCCGTGTTGTTTTTCTTAAATATTAGCCAGATGAATATAGGTGCTCCGATGAAAGATGTTACTATTCCAACGGGTATTTCAGAAGGCGAAATAATTGTTCTTGCAATAGTGTCTGAAATAAGAAGAAATATTCCACCCAGCAATATGCTTCCGGGAATCGTGTACCTGTGGTCTGCTCCGAGAAGCAGTTTTGCTATATTTGGTATTATCAGTCCGACGAATGAAATTATACCCGCAACTGAAACGGCAGATGCTGCGAGTACTGACGAAAGTACTATTGAAAATATCTGTAATCTTTTTGTGTTTAGTCCGAGTGTTGTGGAAAGTTCTGAACCGAGTGATAGCAGGTTATACTCTTTTGAAAGGAATACTGAAATGATTAAACCTGCAGAAATAAATCCTGCTGTTGATAAGAATTCAGTCCACCCTTTTCCCGAAAGTCCGCCGCTCAGCCAGAATATTATATGGGAAAGTGATTTCCCTGAGTAAATAAGTAAAAAACCATTAATTGAAGACAATAACGCATTAATTGCTATTCCCGCCAAGATGATTTTATTTGATGATAAAAAATTCGTAT
>JBMOHR010000019.1:0-23487 GCA_049317745.1 Ignavibacteria bacterium | reverse complement strand
CGACAGTTTATGCAGATACTACTTTGCAGTTCTGGGGTTTGTGGTTTACTAATCCTCAGACGGGATATATTTCAGGAAGTAATGGAAAGATTATGAAAACAACTAACAGGGGAGATAACTGGACATTCCTTACAACTCCAACTTCAACAATACTCGATGGTATCTGGTTTGTAAATGAAAATACAGGTTACGTGGGTGGTGCAAACATTTTTCTGAAAACCACTGATGCTGGTGCTACATGGATTAATAAGGTGGGTTTGTTTATCAGTCCATTCGAAACTGCCCAGTCCGTTTATTTCTCAGATGCAAACACTGGATATTATTGCACTAATACAACAAACGGCAGAATTGTGAAAACAACCAATGGAGGTGATACGTGGACTTTGATAAATGATATTGCTAATGTAGGGGCAGGTTGGGATATGAGTTTTGTTAATCCCACAACTGGTTATGTCTGCACAAGCGCAGGAAATGTATTGAAGACAACTAATGCAGGAGTTAATTGGGGTGTTCAGAATACACCATTAACCGAAAATTTGTATCAGATTCATTTTCCGTCTGTTAACACAGGATACATTGCTTGCTGGTCAGGTAAAATACTTAAAACAACAAATGGCGGTTTAACTTTTACTGGAAACATAAATAGCGAAATACCTGATAAGTATATGCTCGAACAGAATTATCCTAATCCTTTTAACCCCCAAACAATAATCAGATTCTCAATCCCAGAAAGAAATTTTATTACTCTAAAAGTTTTTGATATTAAGGGACAGGAAGTTAAATCTCTTATTTCGGAGGAATACCAGCCCGGCAATTACGAAATTAAATTAACAGGTGATAATTTAAGCAGTGGAGTTTATTATTATAGATTACAGTCTAAAGGTTTTACCGAAACTCGCAAAATGATACTTCTGAAATAGAAATATATGTTTATACGCAAAAAAGGGAAAGCCCGTTGGACTTTCCCTTTTGTTATGCGGAAGAGGAGAGATTCGAACTCTCGGTACAGTTTGACCCGTACGCTGGTTTAGCAAACCAGTGGTTTCAGCCGCTCACCCACCCTTCCGTGTTCTGCGCTGAATCTATCCAGGTTTTATCCAAGACTAACAAAATTAATATTCTATTCCCTCAATTGCAATTCTAAATATATTCTACAAAATCAGGATTTGTAGTATATTTTAAAGGAGAATCTTAGAGTTTTAAACCAAAACAATACTGCTTGCGAATTTATTATTTCTGTTTTATCGTTGAAATTGAATCAGCTAACATACTGCTGAATTTGTTTGCCTCATTGTATGTCAGATGGCTGCCATCAGAAAATTGCTCGTTATAAATGTAGTTATTAAAGCTAAAATATATGATACCATACTTATCGCCTAATGACTTAATATAATCATTGAACCATGGGAACTTCTCATTTTCAATTTTTCTTAATCTGTTTGAAGTTGGAATTCTAATAAATATAATTTTTGATTTCTTGTTTAATACTTGTTCTATATTATTCTCAAGATCATTCTTTATTTTAACTATTAAGTCTTTATTCTTGTAATTCTCAAGCAATAAATACTGATAATAATATATGTTCGTTTCTTCGGAATAAGGCTTGTAACTGCCTAGTCTGATATTTGATGTCCAACCGTTTGCTGATGAATATTTTGATATTTTACCGTAGATAAGTAGATTAGAGATTTCATTAAATCCTAAGAGGAATCTGTATTTTCTCTTGAGATAATCATTTATTTTGGTTTCAGATACACTGTAAGGATTTCTGAGTTTAAAAGGAAAGGTTAAATATCTTTGAATGTCGATATTATTCCCGCTTTTATAGTAATAGTTTGAGTCCAGAAAACCGAATATATCAGCTGGAGATACAGCAATAACTATTGTCTCGGGCATATTGTCATTTGAAATGATATCTGCAAGTGTCCAGTTTATAATAGCACCATCTTCACTCAGATTTAAATATTTGTAATCTTTATCATTGGGATTCAATAAGTCTGCATTAACTCCGCATTTCCCCCTTGAGTCACCTATTACAACGCTGTATTTGCTGTCACTCTTGCTAAGGGTTTTGGAAGCCTTTAAAGTGTATTCACTCGTATAAGTAACATTAACATCATTTTCAATGTAAAATAATTCTGTCGCTGCAATTAATATTGCAGTTAACAATAATATTACTACTAATAATATTTTAGAATTTAAAATAGATGAATGAATCACTTTCGCCTTTTAAAATTATAATTGATGTGTATAATAAAACTATAAATATTACGTACAAAATCTTTACATAAACATTGTCACTGTTGAAAATATTCTTGAAGAAGTCAAAATACCCGTATTGTGCTGTAAGTGTCAGGATTAATAATACCAATATCGTAAATTGCGGCAATAACTCCAGCACATCAATACCAGAACCGGTAAACGAGAACATATATGTGTAAATCTGAAATGCTCTTGGCAAATCAGCTCTGAATAAAACCCACAAGAGTGTTACAATAACGAACACAGTAATTTGTTTAACAAAAATACTGTATTTCGATTTCTTGAACTTTTTTTCGATGCCTGTTGCTCTTTCTATAACCATAAATAAACCATAAAAACCTCCCCATAGCAAATAATTCCAGCCTGCTCCGTGCCAGAGCCCGCAAACTACAAAGGTTATCATTGTTGCAAATGAATATACAAGAAGCTCTTTATTCTTTCTTTTGAGATTTGGCAATCTTCTGTGGAGATAAAATGACAGTGGAAGAAATAAATAATCCCGTAACCATAAAGACAATGTTATATGCCATTTCCTCCAGAAATCTGTTATCGAATATGCCGAATATGGTCTGTTGAAATTGGCAGGTACTTTGAAACCGAATAACATAGATAATCCTATCGCAATATAAGTGTACCCGTTAAAATCAAAATAAATCTGAAGACTGTATGCGAATGATGATATCCAGGCGTTTAATGCTGTGACTTGTAACCTTGAATCAAATATTCTGGATACATAAGGAGATAGATTATCCGCGATGACAATCTTAAAAAACAAACCAATCGCAATAATTTGTAAACTACGGTTTATTATTGAAAAATTTATGTCTTTTGCCGATAACCTTTCAGTGAAAAATTCTTTAACTCTGTATATTGGACCCGCTGACACAGTAGGGAAGAACAACGTGTACAATAAATAATTGCTGAAACTCCTCTCGTATTCTTTCCTCTCATAATATACATCCAGTATATATGCTATGTTTTTAAGAGTGTAGAACGATATCCCTAATGGCAAAACAACATCAAGTTTAATGCTGCTGCTCCCCGTTATTAATGGCGTAAAACTATCTATGTATTTGAATAGTATTAAATTCAAAAGATTAATTATTACAGTCGCAACGGTAATGAATTTTCTTGATTTGAAACTTTGTAAATTTCTTCCGATTACATAATTAAATATACTGTAGAGAATTAAAATAAACAGATATGATGGATATTTTGCGGATAAATAGAATATTGCACTTACAAGGATTAAATATACTTTCTCAATTCTAGTCTTCCTAACGAATAAATAACCAATGGAAATAATTATTAAGTATATTAGAAATGTGTATGACGAAAATGGCAAATGTCAGTATATTTAATTATTGTATAGTCGTTTGTTAATTTCAATAATAGTTGAAGTACTAATATATTTATTAATATGTTTCTTTTGCAGGATATTTTCAAGTTATTTAACGCTTGGCCTAAGTATGTCTCCTGATAATTCATTACTCATAAGATTAATTTATATGTTTAAAATCAGATTCCGGTGCTGTATTCTCATTAGACTTTTATTAACCCTATGATTTTCATAATTTGTATGATGAATGCAGTACAAATAATAAAGAAGAAACGAAACGGTGGAAGGCTTACCGAAGAAGAATTAAGGTTCTTTATTCACGGGTTTTTAACAGGAGAAGTTGCGGACTATCAGGTAACTGCTTTGCTTATGCTTATACATTTTATGGGTATGGATGATGAGGAAACTCTTAACCTCACTGACCTTATGCTTAATAGCGGAGAAATAATTGACCTGTCTGAACTCAATGGTCCAAAAGTTGATAAACATTCCACAGGTGGTGTAGGTGATAAAACTTCTCTGATTATTGCCCCTCAGGTTGCACACTTTGGCATATATGTACCTATGATTTCGGGAAGGGGACTTGGGCATACAGGCGGTACACTCGATAAACTTGAATCAATCCCGGGTTTTAATATTAATATGAACGTTCAGCAGTATAAAGAAACACTCGCAAAGGTTGGATGTGTTATGATTGGACAGACTGCAAAAATTGCCCCAGCTGATAAAAGTTTTTATGCTCTTAGAGATGTTACAGGTACTGTTGATAGTATCCCGCTTATCACTTCAAGCATATTAAGTAAGAAACTTGCAGAGGGTGCTGAAGCATTTGTGTTTGATGTTAAGATGGGAAGCGGAGCTAATCTTCAGAATGAGGATGAGTCAAGAGAACTAGCAAAGAAACTTGTAAGCGTTTCAAAAAAGTTCGGTAAAAAAGCAATTGCGATATTGACTGATATGCATGAACCTCTTGGAAATAAGATTGGTAACTGGCTTGAAGTGGAAGAGTGTATAGATGTTATGAATGGTGCTGAAGTTAATGATCTGGTTAAAGTGAATAATGTCCTTGCTGGTGCAATGATTTATCTTGGCGGAAAAGCAAACAGTATTGATGAGGGAGAGAAGATGGCAGCCGATGCATTAAGCAATGGCTCGGTCTATAAAAAGTTTCTTGATATGGTGGAAATTCATGGTGGCGATACTGATTATATTAAGGACTATAAGAACCTGAAACGTGCTAAGTATAGTTTTGCTGTTAAATCAAATCAGGATGGTTTCATCGGCGGACTTGATGCTCACGGATTCGGTCTTGCTTCAGTTGAACTTGGTGCAGGAAGAAGAAAGGTTGTTGATAAAATTGATTATCTTTCTGGAATCATTCTTAATAAAAAGTGCGGAGATAAAATCTCTAATGGTGAAGTTGTTTGCGAACTTTATTCTGAAGATGAAAATAAACTTGACAGAGCAGTTAAACTGGTTAATAAAGCCATTAAGGTAGAAAAAGTAAATAAATTCACTAAGGATTTAATAATCGATATAATAGATTAATAATGTTCAAGTTAACAGGAAAAATAATATCTTCAATCTTCACTCTGGGACTAATTATCCTGTTGATTGGATTTTTTGTCGTACAAAAGTTTACCGATTCAGATAAGGATTCGGATAAAAATGAAAAATCGGGAAATTACATAACTGTTATCAGAGTTGTGGATGGTGATACTTTTGAACTTGAGAATAAAGAACGTGTGAGGCTGCTCGGAATTGATACTCCTGAGAAATATGAATCCAAGAAACTTGAGAAGGATGCGACGACGAGCGGGATGGATAAGAAGACAGTAAAGAAACTTGGACAGATGGCAAGTGATTACGTTAAAAAGTTTGTTGAAGGAAAGAGAGTAAGGCTTGAACGCGACCCGACTAATGAAGATAAAGACAGATACGGCAGACTGTTGAGATATGTATACCTTGAAGATGGTACTTGTGTGAACGCAAAGATAATCCAGGATGGTTATGCGCAGGTTTATGAGTCGTTTCCGATAACGAAAATGGATGAGTTCAGAAAGTTGCAAAGAGAAGCACGTGAAAATAACAGGGGGTTGTGGGGACCTGTTGACGGACTCAAACAGTTTAAATGAATTTGATATATTAACCCATGACTTTTGTTGTGGGTTTTTTGTAATAGAAAGAAAATTAAATTATATAATAATATGAAATCTAAAATTCTTGATACAGCAGTTACTTTTGACGATGTTTTGTTAATACCGGCAAAGTCAAATGTATTGCCGCGTGAAGTGAACCTTCAGACAAAACTTACGAAGAAAATCACTTTGAACATTCCATTGCTTTCCGCAGCGATGGACACTGTTACTGAATCTGAACTTGCAGTCGCGATTGCGCGTGAGGGAGGGATTGGTATTATACATAAGAATATGTCATTCTTAAGACAGGCAGAAGAAGTTGACCGTGTGAAAAGAAGTGAGAGTGGAATGATTCGTCAGCCGATAACACTTACTGCAAAAGAAACTATCGGCGATGCTTTGCGAGTGATGGAGAAGTTTAAGATTTCAGGTATTCCTATCATTGATATCGCAGGTAAGTTAATCGGTATTTTAACTAACCGTGACTTACGTTTTAATCCCGATCAGGGAATGCTTATTAAGGATGTGATGACAAAAGAGAATTTAATTGTCGCACCGATGGGAACAGATTTAACCAAAGCTGAACTTATTTTGCAGAATCATAGGATTGAAAAGTTACCGGTGGTAGATAAAAACGGAATACTCAAAGGTCTTATCACATTCAAAGACATTCAGAAAAGAAAGAGTTTTCCTAATGCCTGTAAAGATGAATTCGGAAGACTTCGCGTTGGAGCAGCCGTAGGAATAACAGGTGATACTCTGGAAAGAGTAGCCGAACTCATTAAGGCAAGTGTTGATGTTGTGGTAGTTGATACTGCACATGGACATTCAAAAGGTGTTCTTGAAATGGTTAAGAAAATAAAGAAGAAGTTTGGCATAGAAGTTATTGCAGGTAATGTTGCCACTGCAGAAGCGACAGTCGATTTAATCAATGCAGGTGCTGACGGTATTAAAGTTGGAATCGGTGCAGGTTCTATTTGTACAACTCGCGTTATCGCAGGTGTCGGTGTTCCGCAACTTACAGCTATTCTTGATTGTGCGAAAGCCGCAGAGAAGTTTAAGATACCTGTGATTGCAGACGGTGGCATAAAACAAACAGGTGATGTCCCTAAAGCAATTGCTGCGGGAGCAAACTCTGTGATGGTTGGCGGTATGCTTGCAGGTACGGATGAAACACCGGGCGAGAAAGTTCTGTACGAAGGAAGAAGTTTTAAAGTGTATCGCGGTATGGGCTCGATTGAGGCAATGAAGGAAGGCTCAAAGGATAGATACTTCCAGGATATGGAAGATGATATTAAAAAATTAGTACCTGAAGGAATTGAAGGTATCGTTCCTTACAAAGGACCATTGAAAGATACTATCTATCAGATCATTGGCGGTCTACGTGCTTCTATGGGTTATTGCGGTGCTAAAGATATTAATGCGATGCGCTCAAAGACAAAGTTCATGAGAATCACTAATTCAGGACTGAGGGAAAGCCATCCTCACGATGTGAAGATTACAAAAGAAGCACCTAATTACGGAGCAAAAGGATAGTATACAATTATTAATAGCATTAATCTAATTCATTTATTATTTTTATCTCAAAATCTAAATACAAAAATATGGATAACTTTAATAATCAACAATACGTTCATGCAAGACCTGTTGAAAAAGACAGAACCAATGAAATGGTTCGCAGGTTTATGCTTGCAGTCTATAACTGGATGACACTCGGACTTGGACTTACTGCAATCGTTGCCTTTGGTATCGGACGGACGTCATTAGTCAACACAATCTTAAATACACCGGGACTTTTCTGGGGTATCATCATAGTGCAGTTTTTAGTGGTTATTGGAATGTCTGCTCTTATGAATAAAATCCCGTCAATAGTCGCTATAGGATTATTCTTCCTGTATGCGCTGCTTACTGGTGTAACTTTCTCAATATTGTTCCTTGTATACACTGAAAGTTCAATCGCATTCACTTTCTTTACTTGCGCCGCAATGTTTGGTGGAATAAGCATATTCGGGTATATTACAAAAATTGACCTTACTGCAATCGGCGGTTTCTTAATGATGGCATTGTTAGGTTTAATAATAGCATCGGTTGTAAATATATTTCTTCAGAGTACTATGATTTACTGGATAACGTCGTATGCGGGAGTGATAATATTTGTGGGGCTGACGGCGTGGGATACGCAGAGAATTAAGAAGATGGGGATGTTTATGGATTCGAGCAGTGAAGACGGAAAGAAGGCGGCGATTTTTGGTGCGCTGATGCTGTATTTGGATTTCGTGAATCTGTTCCTTTATCTTCTGAGGTTTATGGGAAGTAAAAAATAATAAAAATTGTAATTTTATAAAGAAGGTTGTTAAACTTAATTGTTTAACAACCTTTTTCAATTAATAAAAAATATTACTTAAAAGCTAAATATATTCCTAAGCCGAAGTAGGATTCGCCTGTGCTGAGTCCGAAATTTAGTAATAATCCTGTGTATGGGCTGAGTTTTACTTTAAAATCGAGACCGCCTTTGAATACTAATTCGTTTTTTGCTTTGGTTGATTCTTTTGATATGAACTGGTAAGCAGAGCCGCCGTAAGCATCGAGGCGGATGATTTCGCCTTCGATTGAAGAGCGTGCGTATAGGTTTATGTGTGTAACGGGGGAATAGTCGCCAGACATTTCAGATAACCAAATAACGTCTGCACCGGTACGTAAGCCGACTGAGAGCCAGGATTGCTTTTTGTTTCTGTTGCTGAATAAATCGTAATCTATTGCGCCACCGATTTTTTTACTCCAGATACCGAAAGAGCCGTCTAACTGGACGCTACGGAATTGAGGATTGAATTCGAAGTCGTATAGTTCGACTTTGTCCTGAGAGAAGGAGGCGGAGTAATATATGATAAGAAGTAATACTGCAATTATTGTTTTCTTCATCTTGTAAATAAGGTTGATGTAAATTAATATTTTTGTGGCCGAGATTAAAGGGAGGATTTATTGGGAGTTCTCCCACAAATTGCATCCTCCAAAAAAGACGGCGGACCTGCGGCAAATTTTCACAAAGGGGGGATTGGAAAAGAATATTTACAAGCATAATTCTCTTATGTTTCTATAACATGCAATTGAAGATTATACTACATCCAGCGGCGGATGACGAATTCTTTGTTTTTCCACATACGTTTGCCGAATTCGTTGACGGGTTTATGGTCTTCCATTATACGTGAGAGACGGATTTTGAGTTCGGATGTGTGGACGCCTTTATCGGGGGATGATTCGATTGTTGTGTTTTCATCGAGGACGATGATGACGTGTCCTTTTATGACGATGAGGTCGAGGGGCTTTAACGCGGGGATGATTTCCTCGAGAGTTTTATCTTCGATGTTTACTGCTTCGCCATAGTTCAGCAATGAAGATGTGTTGCGCGGAGTGAAGCCTGCGGTTGACTGGTAGAGCAAGCCCGAGCAGTCAACTCCTTTTAGTATCCAGAGGTTTTTTGTACGTGTGTCTATTTCGGATTTTGGCTGATAGTAGTTGAGCATTGTGTAGATTCCGTCTGCGTAGTTTCCGCCCCACATATACGGATATCCGATTAAGGATTTCATGAACTTAAGAACGTCGGATTGATTTGGTTTCTCGATGATTCTTCCGTTTGGTTTTTCATCGTAAGTATTTACGAAACGGCTGTCGATGTAAAAGTCGCCGTTGTACTGGTAGTCGTCGGTTTTAACTTTGTAGTATTTTAATCCTCTGTCCTGAAAATCAACTATTTCAATTATATTAAATACTGTTCCCGGGAACGCAATGAATTCCATTTCGCCGATGAGTCCGCGATTGTCGAGTTTTACTGAAGAGCCATCGGTGCCTCCAAATACGAGAAACTGGTCGTAAGTATTTAAAACGGGAGTGTAATCAATAGCAAGTGCATAAGTCTGTGAATATACCTTTGAGAACAGAGATAATAGTATTAATATAATTAATAGTTTTTTCATCTAAATAAATTGTTATAAAATTTTAATATGCTTAATTTTAAAATAATATTAATATAAGAACAAATATTCAAGATGAAAAAACTTTTAACGGTTTTGTTAATGCTTTTAGCCGTGAATTTATATTCACAGGTTGTCATAAATGAGGTTATGTATGCACCAACTTCACCTGCAAAGGAATGGTTTGAAATTTATAATACTTCAAACACTCCTGTTAGTTTGCAGAACTGGAAATGGAAAGATGCAGCAACTTCAAACCCTTTCAGAACCGTTACAACTTTGAGTATTTCATTAGGAGCGAATTCATTTGCTATTATCTGTGAGGATTCTGCGAATTTTAAATCAACATTTCCGGGTGTTACAGGTTTGATACTTCAGTCGAGCGGATGGAATGCACTTAATAACACAGGTAATGAAAGTATTGTTCTGCAAAATGGGACGAGTGTTTTAATTGACAGCCTTGGTTACACAAATACCTGGGGCGGCGGTACGGGCGGATTTTCTCTTGAAAAAATTAATCCTGCCGGTGCAACTAATCAGCAAAGTAACTGGGGGACTTCGATAGACCCTTTGAAAGCTACACCTAACAGACAAAACTCTTTAACACCAAAGCAAAATGATTTAATGCTGAAGAGTTTTGCGATTAGTCCTTTGCAGCCAAGTGTTGGTGATAGTTTGAAGCTTGATTTTGTGATAAAGAATATCGGGTTGCTGGCGGCAAATAATTATACTTTGAATATTTATAAGGATTTGAATTTTGACAGTATAGCAGTTCCTTCAGAACTTTTGACTTCACAGCCTTTTATAATAGCTTTGAACCAGAATGATTCTTTGTCATACAGGTATAACATTGCTAACATTGACAGCGGTAGAAAACAGTATATAGGTATCCTGGTTTATGCACCTGACCAAGATACACTGAATAATAAACTTATACGGAGTGTGAACGTTGGCGGACAGTCGGTGACGAGCGGATTGCTTATAAATGAAATTATGTATGCACCAACTTCTCCTGAACCTGAATGGGTTGAGGTGTACAATAATTCGGGTGCGCCTTTAAACATAAAGAACTGGAAAATATCGGATGAATCAGGACAGGGCTTACCTGTAACAATTACTACAGGCGACAGGATTATAAATACTAATGATTATCTGGTGATTGCGAAGAGTAATGCGATTGTTCCTTTGCATCCGTTGATGGATACTACAAAAGTAATATATGTCTCAGGTTTGCCGACATTTAATAATGATGTTGACAAAGTGATTATATATAACAATGCGAGTGTCGTAGTTGATCAGGTAATGTATCATTCAAGCTGGGGCGGAAGCAGCAGAAATTCACTTGAAAGAATTTCGTTCACGAGACCATCACAGGATTCTACAAACTGGATGACATCACTGGATTGTGAAAACTCAACTCCGACAAGATTGAATTCATTTGGGAGTGTGGTTGTCGGCAACAGGAACGATTTGGTAATAAATGAAATAATGTTTGACCCATTAACGATTAGTAGTGAGTACATTGAATTCTATAATAATTCAGGAAAGTATTTAAACCTGAACGGTTGGAAAGCAACAGTAGGTAGTTCGTCTTTGAATTTATTCAATGGCTGCAAATTCTATATCCAGCCCGGGGCATACCTTATTCTTGCATCTGATACTACCCTGTATAACAGGTTTGGAAATATGAGAGGTGTTGACAGTACACGGATTGTAATTTTTAATTCAAGTCTTGGACTCAGTAATTCAGGGGCTATGATAAAAATCAGTGATGTACTGAACAATACAATCGATTCTGTTTACTATTCTCCAAAGTGGCATAATAATAATTTATCAGATACAAAAGGTTATTCACTCGAAAGGATTAATATAGGATTGCCAACAACATTACCAAGCAACTGGAGTTCGTGTGCAAATCCGCTTGGAGGTACTCCTGGACAGAAGAACAGTATATTTATTCAAAACAATAAAGAGTCTTCTTTAAGTGTTTCGCCAAATCCGTTTTCACCGGATGGAGATGGGTATGAAGATTTTACAATCATAAAGTATAAGTTAAAAGCCAATACTTCACAGATAAGAGTTAAGATATTCGATGTAAAGGGAAGAATAGTCAGGTCTCTTTCAAATAATCAGTTTACTAACAGTGAGTCACAGATTATTTTCGACGGCAAAGATGACGGAGGTCAGAAGTTGCGTGTAGGTATTTATGTCGTATTCCTTGAGGCTGTAGATGATATGGGTGGAACTTACGAGCAGGTTAAAACAACTTTAGTAGTGGCGGCTAAATTATAATATTGATGACTGATAATAAAAAGTTCTTATACCTTGTAATAGCAATAGTATCATTTCTTGTATACTATAATGCACTTAATAACGATTTTGTTTTTGATGATGAAAGTGTTGTACAGAATAATCAGTCGATTCTGACACTCTCTAACATACCAAAATTCTTTACTGCTGAAGAGGGTTTTCATAAAGTTATCGGAAGGTATTATCGTCCGGTAGTCTCATCTTTGTATGCTGTCGATTATGCCATCTGGGGAATGAATCCTTTCGGGTTTCATTTGACGAATGTAATAATACACGTTATAGCAAGTTTGTTGCTGCTGATGGTATTGATGAAACTGTTTGGCGATTATAAAAATGGATTGCTTGCGGCTTTAATCGGTGCTTTAATATTTGCAGTGCATCCGATTCATACTGAAGCTGTTAGCTGGATAAGCGGAAGAACAGACTCACTTGCTACATTATTCTTTTTGTTATCATTTCTCTTTTACGTAAAATATTCTGAAGAAGATAATAATAAGAAATTTCTGGTGATATCTTTGATTGCATATTTTGTGGGATTGCTTTCAAAGGAAATGATAGTAACGATGCCTGTACTTTTATTCCTATATGACTTCTTCTTTAAGAAAAGAAATATCGAGTGGTTTAAAAAGAACCTGATGCCTTATATTCTGTTTATTGCATTAACCATAGTGTTCGTTGGAATCAGATACATAGTGCTTAAAGATGTAGTGGACAGAACAACATATATGTATTTCTATGGAGAAGACACGGCAACATTAATATTCACGATGTTGAAATCTGTGCCTGTTTATTTTAAATTACTGTTATTCCCTGTAAATTTATTGTACCATTACAACGGTGTATTGCCCGATTCACATTCGATAGGGGATGTAAAAGTTATTCTATCTGCTTTGTTCGTTATCGTCATGTTAGCCGTTTCGGTTTCTCTTTATAAGAAATACAACGAAGTATCTTTTTCAATTCTGTTCTTCTTTGTATCACTTTTTCCTGTGATGAATATTATCCCTACGATGAATTTTATCGCAGAAAGATTTCTTTACTTAAGTTCATTTGCTTTGTCAGCAATAATCTCTTTCGTTATTGTCAGATACTTGAATGAAAAGAATAAGAGTTCATTGGTAACATTCTTTTTGCTTATTGTAATTATCTTTAGTTATCTTACGTATGTGCGAAATACCGAATGGAAGAATAATGAAACTTTGTACATGACTGCTGACGGAAAGGATGGAAGCGTTCTTCTTGTAAATGCTGGTAATATGTATGCCAATAAAAAGAACTATGATGAAGCTGAAAAGAGGTACAGAAGGGCAATTGAAATAAGGGATAATTCTGTTCTTGCACATCATAATCTAGGATTGATATTTCTTCTGAAAGGAAATTTGGATTCTGCCGAGATTAAATTTAAAAAGGGAATAACTATCGATTCACTATCTCCCGACGGATATTTTCAGCTAAGTAATATTTATCAGCAAAAGGGGAGGATTCCTGAAGCAATAGCTGCTTTGGAAAAACTTCAGAAGATAGTTCCCAATTATCGTGAATCTAAAGGTATTCTTGAAATGCTTAAATCAAACCCTGGTGGAATTCAAAACAATATTCCTGATGCTGTTAATAATCAGCAGGTAATTCTGGAAAAGAGGTCGTTTCAGTATTATCAGGAAGGTAAGTTTGAAGAAGCGATAAAGGATTTGAATGAAGCAATCAAATTAAATCCATCAGCTCAGTCAGGTTATCTTAATAATATGGCAATGTGTTATCTCGGTTTAAATAAAAATGATAGAGCAAGGGAGTGTTTTAATAAATCGATTGAGAAAGATGCGAAGAATATTAATGCTTACGGAGGTCTTGCAGAATTATACCTTAAAGAAAACAATTCACAAAAAGCAAAGGATATGTACACTAAAATTTTAAGTATTAATCCACAGGATCAGAATGCTCAACTAAAACTGGATTCTTTAAACAGAAAATAAATTATGCTTGCAGATAATTTCCCCGATATTAAAGATTCTAAACCACAGCAGAGGTATTATCTCCTCTATGCCGTTCTTACAGCATTCTTTCTTGGTTTGCTCTCGCAGGCGTTGTCTTATTATTTTGAATATACTTATGCCTACAGGGATTCAATCTTTCGTATCGAGGCTGCACGAAGGTTCTTTGATTCAGATAATCCCGGAATCATAAATCAACTTGGTACTGTCTGGCTTCCTGTCCCGAATTTAATCTTAATGCCATTTGCTTACGTAGATTATCTTTGGAGAACCGGTTTGGCAGCGAGCATAGTTAACTTTCCTTTATTCGTTGTAAGTTCAGTAGTTATATTTCTTGCAATTAAGAAATTAACTAATAATGTCTTAGCCACCTGGTTCGGCTTTCTTGTATTTGTTCTTAATTATAACATATTATACTTCCAGACAACATCAATGACGGAACAAATGTATATTACATTCCTGATTTGTAGTTTCTATTTCCTTCTTCTATGGGCAAAAGATAAAGAACTTAAACACTTAATCTATTCCTCTTTGTACGTGTCTTTAAGTGTTGGCACAAGATATGATGCCTGGCCTGTTGCAATAGTGTCTATAGGGCTGGTCTTTATTATTTCTTTCCTTGATAAGAATAAACCCTTTAAACATTCGTTAATATTTGGCTTCTTGCCTGTATTTCTAATCATCACCTGGCTCTGGTATAATTGGTTATTCTACGGAGATGCATTAGAGTTCTCAAGAGGGAAGTTCTCAACTTTGTACCAGTTGAAGTATTATGAGGATAATGGACGGTTGTTTACAAAGAATAATCTGTTCCTTTCCACAAAGGTTTACATTAGTTCTGTTCTGTTATATTCAGGTAACTTGTATACTGTGATGGCAGTATTCGGACTAATAATTTATATTTTCAGGAATAAACTCTCTGCAAAATCTTTGCCTGTATATGTTCTTTGGGTAGCTCTACCAACAACATTAATATTATTATTCAAAGGACAACTTATTATCGAAATCCCAAACTCTGAACCTGCAGGATATTTTAACAGCAGATACGGATTATATCTGTTTCCTGCAATTGCAGTCTTTTCAGGAATTTCTGTTACATATTTATTGAAATACAATAAGAATAAAATTTTATTGTATATTCTTATCATCGGATTGTTAATCCAGCAAATGACATTCCTGTATAATTTCCCTTACAGCATTCCGTCACTCGCTGAAGCAAAGTATTCTTACAGTAAACCGAGTGAAGATTTGTCATTATGTCTGAAAGAAAATTATAAAGGCGGACGAATTCTTTATGATAATCTTATCTTTGCTTTGCATCCCTGGACAGGAATAAACCTTGTCGACAGGATTACATTCCATACTTACGAAATCGGAGAAAAGGCAATGAAGAATCCTAGTAAATACGTTAACTGGGTATTAATATATAAGGCAGCACCTAACGATAAAATATACGAAGCCGTGAAAGATAATCCTGATTTTATAGATAACTTTGTACTCAGGTTTTCAGAAAAGGGTGTAGAAGCATACGAGAAAAAATAGTGCGAATATGCCCATATATTGCACTTTCCCCTTGATTTTTCAATAAATATTCAGTATATTATAATATAACAATTTGAGAATCCCAATTCCTCAAAATATGTTGAAAATTGTGTTGTTTTCTTCTTTAAAGCAACTAAATGCTGTAAAAACAGTAAATCTGATAATTATCCACTGATAGTCCACTAATCCTCCAATTATAGTCCCCTGAAACTCCATAGTATCTCCGTACTCTAGTCGTACTTTCACCGTAGAGTAGCCGTGTAGTCACTGTCTCATCATCATAGCAAAATACTTTACTCATCCACTTACCAATTATTTTGAATTGTATATAAAATTAGCTTTGCCTATTTTTGAATTCATCGGGGTGTAGATCAGTTGGCTAGATCGCTTGAATGGGGTTCAAGAGGCCGGCAGTTCGAGTCTGCCCATCCCGACAAACAAGTAAATAAACTTGTCATCAAGCTTGCCGGGCTTCGAGTCTGCTCATCTTAAAACTAACATAAAACTAATTTTTCCTAATACAAATAATACTTTTTGTAATACTCTTTTATAATTAAAAGCAACTTTATTTAGTTAATTTGAATTTATATATTGTAAATACTTTATTAATTAAAAAGGGTCAAGACATGAAAAAAGTTCTCTCACTTTTTCAGGTGATTGTTATTACTATATTAATAACTTTTACCTTCGTAGGGATTTCTATCTCGCAAATGGAAAATCCAAACAAAGATGGCATGCCGGAAAGTTTCTTGAAGAATTTACCTCCAAGAATAATTACTCCGATGGCTGTAGTAACAATAGACGATTTTGATAATTTTAATATGGGAACAGACTTTGCGGAAGGTCATATTTCAATGAATCCAATGAATCCGTTACAAACATTTAACGCATTCAACACAAATGGGACACATTATTCAAATGATGGTGGTCTTACCTGGTTCGTTAGCAATCCTGCTTTCCCGAATGCAGCAGGTGATCCAATCACTGCCTATGATAGTTTGGGAAATCTTTATTATGAAACTATGAAAAGCCCTATTACCGGGTGCTGGGTAGCAAAGTCATCTAACAATGGTCAAACATGGTTATGGACTAATGTATCAGCAACAACAGGTAATGATAAAAACTGGATGTGTGCAGACCAGACCGGCGGTCCATATGCAAATTATGTTTATACAATTATGACTAACGGGAGCAGTGCTACAGTTGCAAGAAGTTCAAATAATGGTGTATCCTTCACAAATACTCAATCACTATCTCCACATGCTTTACCTGGCTCAATGGTTTGTGTTGGACCAAACGGAAGCATATCAGGTGGATGTGTTTATGCCGTCACGCATTCAGGCTCAAATGCTTTAGGTACTTATAATTTTTTCCGTTCAACGGATGGCGGTCTAACTTTCACTTCATTGACAAGTGGACAATGGTCTAACGTAATTGGAACTGAAGTATCAGGTCGTTCGACTGTTAGTAGTATGAGAACAAGACCTTACCCAATGATAGCTGCTGATAATAGCTATAGTTCATACAGAGGCAGATTGTACTGTGTTTATGCTTCAAATGAACCTGCAGGTACTGGTAATAAGTCTGACGTTTTTTGCAGGTACTCAACCGATCAGGGTGCGACATGGTCAAATAGAGTCACAATCAATGACGATGTAAACACACAAAATAATAATCAATTCCATACTGCTATTTGGTGTGATAAACAAACAGGTAAATTATACGCTATGTGGTATGACACACGTAATTGCCCAACAAACGATTCAATAGATGTGTATGCTTCATATTCGACAAACGGTGGTGTATCTTTCGTCCCAAATCAAAGAATTACGAACAAGAAGTTTAGAATAGCTTTTTCTAACCAAACACCTCCTTCATATCAGGGTGATTATAACTCAATAGTTTCAAACCAGAAAACCTCTATGGTACTATGGGCTGATTTCAGAAACAATAGTTATGGAAGTTATACAGGTTACTTCCCGGATTATGCAATGAGAATGAATCCTACTACTACAACTATAAATAGCAACAATGGTGTTAGAGATATAAGGATGGTAGTACCTGCAGTAAAATTATATACTGATACTGTAGTAGTAACATCAACAATTACACCTGCACCTGCTGCCGGAACGTTTGCAATAACTTATCCTTCCCCGGGAGGTAATAAGTTGAAATCATATCCAGATTCATTAATCGTTAGAGTAACAGCAGCAAATGTAACACCTGGTTCGTATACTCTTACAGTTACTGCTAGCGGTCCAAACGGTACTCCTGTTCATCAGAGAACAGTTTCTATTACAGCAAATACAACTACAGCAATAATAACTGAAGAAATTCCAAATACATTTAAACTTGAGCAGAACTATCCTAACCCGTTCAATCCCGTTACAAAGATTGGTTATTCGGTAGCTAAAGTTTCAGATGTTAAAATCAGTGTATTTAATGTTTTAGGAAAAGAAGTTGCGTCATTCGTAAATGAAAAGCAGGCGCCAGGCAATCATTACGTATTATTTAATGCGAATTCTTTAACTACAGGTGTTTATTATTATAAAATTGAAGCAGGTGAGTTTACCGATGTTAAGAAAATGATATTAATGAAATAACTCAAAATATTTATCTATTTAGGGGTGCCAATCGGCACCCCTTTTCATTTCTATTCCTTAATTTAATTGATTTTCTCGTCTATATAATATATTATTGTAAAAGACTTATTTTAATTTAATTTTATTAAGGGACAAACTTTATGAATTCTAAAAAACTATTTTTAATGTCTTTGGTACTTGTTCTTTTTGGTATTGCAATATCAGAAATAACATTTTCACAAAGCACTGATCCAAATCGCGATTATCCTGTGTATATTAGACCGACTCTCTCTCCTAGTATATATTCTCCAGGCGCTGTCGTGACTTTAGACGATTATGATAACTGGCAAATTGGAACTGACTTTGCAGAAGTTGGTATGGCAGGAAATCCATTAAACCCTATGAACTTCGCTGCAGCATGGAATAATTTAAGTGCTACATACGGTGCGTATTCATATTATACACTTAATGGTTTAGATTGGCTTGCTTCAACACAGCCAACATGGGGTGCCTCTGCAAATGGTGATCCTGTAATGACTTTTGATGGTGCAGGTAATTTATATTTTGATAATATGGTTGGGGGTGTCACTGGTACGAGAGTTGCGAAATCAACTAATGGTGGAGTAAGCTATTCAAGTGTAGTTCCAGCCGGTACAGGTAACGATAAAAACTGGCTAGCGGCAGTGCAAACTGGCGGTCCATATGCTAATTATATTTTCCAGGTGATGACTCCTGGAAATATAAAAAGAAGTACAGATGGTGGAGCAACATTTACTCAGGTTGCTGCTTATTCAAATACACTTCCAGGTGCAATGGTTTGCATCGGTCCTAATGGAGCAACAAATGGTGGTGCTGTTTATGTTGTAACACATACAGGTACTTCAACAGCAGCTACTTACAATTTTTATTGTTCAACAGACGGTGGTACAACATGGGTATTAAAGAGTTCTCAGAATTTTGCTGGTTATGTCGGTACGCAATCTGCAGGACGCCACTCTGTTCAGAATATGAGAACACGTCCTTATCCTTTTATTACAGCGGATAATAGTAATGGTACTTTCCGAGGCAGATTGTATTTAACATACACAAAAAATTCACCCAATGCTGACGGTCAAAAACCTAATATTTATTTAAGATATTCAACTGATTTGGGCGTAACCTGGTCTGCAGAAACAATTGTAAATGATGATGCAAATACTGTCAATAATAATAATTGGTTTCCTTCTACCTGGTGTGATATAAAAACAGGTAAACTATATATTAAATGGCTTGATACAAGAGATTGTCCAACAAGCGATAGTTGTATGGTTTATGGAACTATTTCTACAGATGGCGGTGCAACATTCGCAGTTAATCAAAAAATATCAAATAAGAAATTCAGAATCAATTGTACTTCTTGTAATGGTGGAGTACCTGCTTACTTAGGTGATTATGATTATCTGAATTCGAATGGAAAAGTGTCAATGGTAGCGTGGACAGATTTCAGAAGCAATACTTTCGGAAATTATGTTGGTTACTTCCCTGATTATGCAATGAGAATGAACCCAACATTAGGTACAATTACAAATCCGAACGGATTTAAAGATTTTAGAATGGTGGTTCCTGCAGTAAAGCTTTATACTGACACAGTTATTGTTACCTCTACAATTTCTCCAACTCCGGCTGTAGGTTCATTTGCCATTACATATCCGACAGGCAATAAGCTTGTTTTATTTCCGGATTCTCTGAACGTAAGGGTTACTGCTAATAATGTAACACCAGGTGCATACACAATGACAGTTACTGCAAAGGGGCCAAATGGAACACCTGTTCATCAAAGAACAGTTTCAATCACTGTAACAGGCGCTACCTCTATTTTAAATGAAGAAATACCAACTTCATTCAATCTTGAGCAAAACTATCCAAACCCGTTTAATCCAACAACGAAGATAGGTTATTCTATAGCAAAAACATCAAATGTAAAAATTACAGTCTTTAATATCCTTGGTAAAGAAGTCGCTTCATTCCTCAACCAAAATCAGGCTCCTGGAAATCATTTCGTGATATTTAATGCGAATTCATTGACGACAGGCGTTTATTATTATAAAATTGAAGCTGGTGACTTTACAGATGTTAAGAAAATGACATTGATAAAATAATTAATATTGTATTTTTTGTAAAAGGGGATATTCTTAGAATATCTCCTTTTTTATTTCCCCTTCTCAAGAAATTCTTTTTGCTTTTGTGTTAGAATATCATCCGCAATGGAAATTTTAGTTGAAATATCATTGTCAAGTGGTTTGCATTGTAATAATACCTCTTCCATATCATTTGAAAGAAAATTTAAACCATCTTCCTTACTTAATATAACAGGCATTCTTGTATGAATTTTTGCAATCGTTGTGTTCGGAGTAGTGGTTATCATAGACGCAAATATCCCATCATTTATTTTTACATAAATTCCAGCGATAAAAAATAGTGGCATACTATCAAAAGAAATCCTGTGCGGAATCTTATTCCCCTCCATCATCTTCCACTCATAAAATGCAGTAGCTGGTATTATACATCTGTTCCTCTTAAATATATTCTTCCAGTAAGGTTTTGATGCTATTGTTTCTATTCTTGAATTAAAAATCAGAGGAGTATTATCTCCCGGAAACTTTATTCCCCAGGAAAAGTTCTTTATTGCAAATTCATTATCATTCTTATGAATCACAAGAATATCATCATTCGGAGCAATGTTAATCTGCTTTAAATCTTTCGCAGCAATATTCAACATCAGGAAGTCTTTCTCGAACTTACTGAACATCGATTCTCCCGTTTCCTTATTCTCAAACCTTGAACACATAGTTTAAATGGTTATTTCTTAAAAAATAACAAACAATTCAATATCATTCCAATAATTTCGATATACTAATTCGGATTATTCTTTCAATAGAATACAGATTTTAAAATCCGTATATTTGCACTTTCGCACCTTTCAGAGCTTATCCCTGAGTGTTTTTAATAGGGTAAAGGAAGGCATAAATATATAAAGAATTAAATGAAACTATCAAAACTATTTGTACCGACTCAAAAGGAAGACCCGGCTGACGCAGTTGTAGCATCGCATAAACTATCTATAAGGGCAGGGCTCTTTCGTCTGCTGACATCAGGTGTATATTCAGTACTGCCGCTTGGCTTAATAGTAAAGAACAAGGTTGAAAAAATCATACGTGAAGAGATGAATGCAATAGGCGGAAACGAATTCCTTCTTCCTGCACTTTCTCCTAATGAACTGTGGAATGAAACAGGCAGACTCGAGGATTTCGGAGATATTATATTCAGGATTAAGAACCGCGACCTCGTACTTGCACCAACTCACGAAGAAGTATTCACTTCAATTTCAAAAAATTATATTACATCATACAAACAGTTGCCGCAAATGTGGTATCAGATACAGACAAAGTTCAGGAATGAATCTCGTCCAAAATCAGGTGTCCTTCGCGGCCGCCAGTTCACTATGAAAGACGCATACTCATTCGACTCCACGTGGGAAGGTCTTGATGCTTCGTACGATTTACAGGAAAAGGCATACAGGAAAATATTCACACGCTGCGGGTTGAATTTCTTTGTCGTATCAGCATCCAGTGGAGCAATGGGCGGAACAAAGTCAGAAGAGTTTATGGTAGAATCAGATGCAGGAGAGGATATTGTAGTAATAAGTGAAAACGGCAAATATTCCTCAAACCTTGAAGTAGCAGTTTCGTACGTTGATGGTGTATCAAGAAAAGACACTAACCTTGCTTATGAAGAGTTCCATACACCTGAAATAAAATCAATAGAAGAACTCGCTGGATTCTTAAACATAACCGATAAATCACATCTTGCTAAGTCACGTGTGTTTGTCATTCCTGCAAAAGCAGAAAAGGAAAAGGATAAATATCTTCTTACACTCGTATGCGGAGACGATGAAGTGAACGAAACAAAGCTTCAATCGCTTTTCGGAGCAAACCTCAGACCCGGACATCCTGAAGAGCTAATGGATATTACAGGTGCAGATGCGGGCTCAATCGGACCAATTGGAGTAAAAGGTAAGATAGACATTATTGCAGACTTAAGACTGCAGGATGCAGACGAACTCGTCAGTGGTGCGAATAAAAACGATTACCACATAAAGAACATCGACCTTAAACGTGACGTACAGGGAATAAAATATTATGATATCAGAACAGTAAAAGAAGGCGAACTGACATTAGACAAGACTAGCAAACTGCGCGTAACAAAATCAATTGAAGTTGGACATATATTTAAACTCGGCACGAAGTATTCAGTAGCTCTTGGAGCAAAATTCCTTAATAAAGACGGGAAGGACAATCCGATAATTATGGGAAGCTACGGAATAGGGATTGAAAGGATTATTGCAACACACATAGAGCAAAATCACGATGCTAACGGAATAGTATGGAGCGGAGAGATAGCACCTTTCAAAGTGATACTTATAAACATAACCACTCAAAGCAAGGAAATAACAGAATATTGTGATTCACTTTACAAAGAACTAATGGATAAGAATGTAGATGTGCTTTATGATGACAGAGACGACTTAAGACCGGGCTTCAAGTTCAAAGATGCAGATTTAATTGGTATTCCTTATCACATTATAGTCGGCGAAAAGAACTTTAAAAACGGTGACATAGAATTTAAAGTAAGGAAAACAGGCGAAAGAAGTATTATAGCTAAATCAGATTTGTCGTTAAAACTTAACGAACTCATAAATGCTTGATAAGGTATTATCTGCTAAATACATACTTGCATCAAAATCGCCAAGGCGTAAATATTTGCTTAATCAAATTGGGTTTGATTTTAAGGTCGTTGATAGTAATGCTGTAGAGGTAACTGAAATAAATGCCTATAAATCTGTAAAGATAAACGCTCAAAGTAAATCACGTGCAGTGGCATCGAAGCATAAGGGCAGGATAATAATAGGGGCTGATACAGTAGTCTATCTGAATGAAAAAATACTGAATAAACCAAAGGATTTAAAAGAGGCGAAGAAGTATCTCAGGATGCTCAGTGGTAAGAAGCACGTGGTTTATACTGGCGTGAATGTGATAAACAACATAACTGGTAAGGAAGTTTACGGACACGAAAAGACTGTGGTAGAATTCAGAAAGTTGACTTATGAAGAAATAAACTATTACGTAGATAAATTCAAACCTCTCGATAAAGCGGGTGCTTACGGTATTCAGGACGACTTCGGATGTTTGTTCATTAATAAAATAACAGGGGACTATTATAACGTTGTTGGCTTGCCGCTCGTAAGACTTTACAAACTTATCACACTTACACTTTAATGTTTTCAAAGTATAAGAAGAAAATATTATTGTCTGTTACTTT
>JBMOHR010000018.1:0-24780 GCA_049317745.1 Ignavibacteria bacterium | reverse complement strand
GGATAAAACCAAGATAAAGAAAGGAATAGCACAGCAATTACACTGAAAGAACTGATGACCACTGATTGTTTTTTAGGCAGAAAGATTAGAAAGGAACAGGAAATTGAACGCGGATTTGCACGGATGAAACGGATAAGAGCGGATTGGTTTTGAGGGTTAGAGATAAGAAAGCGGCACAGCATGAAAGAATAAATGGCATACAGATAAGAACTGAAAGAAACGATTTACACAGATAGTTTTCCTAGCAGAAAGATAAGAAAAGAGAAAAGATTGAATGCACTTACAAACATTTAATCCCTAAAGGGATAAAAGATGTTGGAAACATCATACCTACTAATGTTTAATTCCTAAAGGGATTTAAAATTTAAGAAAAGAATGCTGTAGGCATTCCATATTTGCAGCACTGGAATGCACACAAATACAATGCCGTAGGTATTGCACGTTTTCATAAAAGTGTATTTCTTTTTAAACGTTTACAACAGAAACCTTAAAACGGTTAAATTTAAATTTGACCCTTACCCACGACTAAAGTCGTGGGTTGAATTTAAAAGATTCAAAACTGATTAAGTAAACGATCAGATTGAGTTAATAATTCAAAATTGTTTTCTATAATATGCCGGTTTTTGTTTATGTACTATTCTTTTAAGCCTTTTCCGTATCTTTTATTTTACTCAAAATGCATATATTTAGATATGTTACTTTACGCATAGCAGGATTCATCAGATTCATCCTGCAATACACGAAAATAACCAATCAAACAAGTATTAAATTATTTTAAACAAAAATTATGAGAATACTAAATTTTCTTTTCATTGCAATTTTCATTTCAGGAATTAATCTATACGGTCAGACGGAAAAAGCCGACGTAATTTATTTTGGCGGTGATATACTTACTATGGAGGGCGAGACACCTTCATACGCAGAAGCAGTGGCAATTAAAAACGATAAAATTATATTCGTCGGTAAAAGAACAGATGCTGATAAACTAAAAGGTGAAAACACATTATTGTATGACTTAAAAGGTAATACAATGATGCCCGGATTTATTGAGCCGCACCTGCATCCATCAATTGCGGCAACTATGCTTCCGAACGAAATCATCGCAGCGAACGACTGGGTACTTCCGCACGTAACCAAAAAGGCTGTAGTGGGACACGATGCATACATACAGAGAGTGACGGAATCAATAAACGAGAATGCGAAGACGGGCGTACCTTACATTATCTGGGGATACCACCAGTTGTGGCACGGAGAATTATCCCGCGATATACTGAACAAAATTGCACCTGAGCAGCCGGTCGGGATAATACACCGTTCATTTCACGAGATATACGTTAATGATGCATTCATAAAATTCTTTAACCTTAAGGAAGAAGACTTCAAAAGCAACCCGCAGGTGGAATGGGAGAAGGGTCACTTCTTCGAAGGCGGCTGGCTTGCGCTCGCACCAAAGATAGGCGGAATGTTTTTCAAACCCGAAACTTACGGAGCGGGACTTGAGATAATGAGCCAGATAATTCATATGAACGGAATAACAACTGTATGCGAGCCCGGATTCCCAAGTTCAAATTTCGAACTGGAATATGCATACCTTAAGAAGGAAATGGAGAAGACACAGCCGTACGAAGTATTTCTCGTGCCAAACGGAACTCAACTCTACGGAATGAAAGGCGGGAACGATAAAGCATACGAGTTCATAAAAACCATATCACAGTATAACACATCCAACATAAACTTTTTACCTAATCAGATAAAGTTTTTCTGTGACGGAGCAATATATTCTCAGTTGATGCAGATGATAGACGGTTATACAGACGGACATCTGGGGCAGTGGATGACACCATTAGATCTTTTTAAAGAACAACTTACAATGTACTGGAACCTCGGATACAAGATACACATACACGCTAACGGCGATCTGGGAATCAAGCAGGTTCTTGACTACGTCAGGGCAGACCAGCAAGCATTCCCAAGAAAAGACCACCGCTTCACGCTGCACCATATGGGATATTTTTCAGTAAGCCAGGCAAAGGAAATTTCGGAACTTGGAGTAGAGGCATCGGTAAACCCATATTACTTATGGGCACTTGCAGACAAGTACAGTGAGTTTGGATTGGGAAAAGAACGAGGTGAGTCACTCGTAAGAATAAAATCACTCATTGATGCTAAAGTTCCTGTGTCATTTCATTCAGACTTTTCAATGGCACCGCTTGAACCCTTAACACTGGCATGGACTGCAGTAAACAGGGTAACCTCAGAGAACAGCAAATTCTCACAGGACCAGCGCATTGACGTATACTCAGCGATGAAGGCAATAACGATAACTGCGGCGAGAACAATAAATCTGGAAAATATTATGGGTTCAATCAAAGCGGGTAAGGTTGCGAACTTCACTATACTTGCAGAAAATCCGATGAAGGTGAAACCGATGACGATAAAAGATATAAAGATAATTGAGACGGTATTCAAAGGAAAATCTTTTCCTATATAAACAAGTACAGGTTAATAAAACGAAAATGAAACAGAAAAACTCCCGTTGCTTAGGCAAGGGGAGTTTTTGTTTAATATATAATTGTATTACAGCGTTGCCAGGTCTATTACAAACCTGTAACGGACATCGCTCTTGAGCATTCTTTCGTATGCTTTGTTAATGTCTTTTATGTCTATTAATTCGATTTCTGAAACGATGTTGTGCTCGGCACAGAAGTCGAGCATTTCCTGTGTTTCGGGAATACCGCCTATTAAAGAACCTGCGAGACTTTTTCTTCCCATTATAAGACTGAAAGAAAATATTTCAGATGGTGTAGGGGGTGCTCCAACGCAGATGTGAACTCCGTTTGTTGCTAAAAGTGTCATATACTGGCTGTAGTTATGTTCAGCTGAGACGGTGTCGAGTATAAAATCGAAATAACCTGTCGCTGCCTGAAACTGTTCTTTGTCTGAGGTTACCAAGAATTTGTGTGCACCTAATTTAAGTGCGTCTTCTTTTTTAGACGGAGAAGAACTTAAGACTGTAACTTCTGCTCCAAAGGCTACTCCGAATTTTACTGCCATATGTCCGAGTCCGCCAAGACCGAGTACTCCGAGTTTATGTCCTTTGCCGACTTTCCAGTGTCTTAATGGTGAATAGGTTGTTATGCCTGCGCAGAGTAATGGTGCGACTGCTGCAAGGTTTAATTTTTCAGAAACACGAAGAACAAAATCTTCGTTAACAACTGTTACGTTTGAATATCCGCCGTAAGTAAGAGTTTTTTTATCGCGCTCGTAACCGTTGTAGGTCATAGTACAGCCTTCTGCGCAAAACTGTTCGAGACCTTCTTTGCAGTTGTTGCAGGTACGGCAGGAATCCACCATACAGCCGACACCAACGAGGTCGCCTGCTTTGTATTTTGTTACGTGTTCACCGACTTTTGTAACTTTGCCGACGAGTTCGTGTCCGGGAACCATTGGGAATATTGAGCCGCCCCATTCGTTTCTTACCTGATGGAGGTCTGAGTGGCAAACGCCGCAGAACAAAACATCGAACTGTACGTCGTGAGGTCCCACTTCACGTCTTTCAAAACTCCAGGGAGTTAAATCATCTTTTGCATTTTGTGCGGCGTATCCTTTTGCTTTTGTCATATATATAAAATTAAGTTAATTTGATTAGATGAATAATATCCTTAAAACTGTTTTTACAGGTTATTAGTTCAAAGGAAGAGAAAAGTTATTCACGAATTTCACTAATTTAGCGAATTACACAAATTATTGAACAGATTAAAGAAATTGGCAACTTTGGGACTATAAATCATATAATTAAAGACTTTTAATTATAACCTTGAAAAAATAGAGGCTTTTTAGTATATTGTTTGTTATATAAGTTAAAGAAATTAAAGATAAATATGAAAACTGGAATACATCCAAAATATTATAAATGCAATGTGATTTGCAATTGTGGTGAAAATAGAGGAGTTCTATTCACAACCCGTTCTACCGTTCCTGAAATAAAGGTGGAAATATGTTCTATGTGTCATCCGTTCTTTACAGGTACACAAAAGATTGTTGATACTGCAGGACGTGTTGAGAAGTTCTACAAGAAATTCGGCAAAGGCAAAAAAGAGACAGAAGCATAATATAGTTTTTACATTTTTATTAGCCGGTCCTATTATTTTCATAATATTAGTCCGGCTTTTTTATTCTTAAAAATTTAATTGTGGACGCTATGAAATACGTAATATTTGAAGACAATAAATATTCTAACCTTTATCCATTAAACCTGCTTCGCGCTTCATTTGACCTTAAGTCAGGGGTCTTTTCAATGAAAGAAAGAATTGAAAGATATTTACCCGTGGGCGAATCTGTAACTCTGTTCGTCAGGGATGAACTCGCAAAACTGGCTAAGTCTAACAATAAAAACCCTGTAAATCAGATTCCGGATGAAGATGCCGTTTTCCTTAACGGAAGGGTTGTGTATTCACAAAGGTTTCTGAACTGGATAATGAATGATATGTCTATGAACAGTGTTCTTTTTTCTGATGATAATGTTATTGTATCAAAGATTTCCGCTGATGAGATTAATAAGCGCCGTGAGAATTTAAAGTTCTGTATGGAGAAACCTTTCTTTGAAGGTTTAAAGAATATTAATAATACAAATTATAACTTTGAAAATATATTTGAAATAATAAACTATCCGTGGGACATTATAAAGTCACTGGATATTAATCTAGGGTTTGATTTGAGCTTCCTGATTGACAGTGTTAAAGGTCAGGCGAGGAATGAAGAGGTGTCGCAGGAAAACGATAACAATTACGTAAGCCCGACTGCAAAGGTATATCCGGGCGTTATACTTGATACAGTTGGCGGAGAAATATTTATAGATGAGAACGCAGTAGTTGAACCGCTGGTTTATATTAAAGGACCTGTTTATATCGGAAGAAATGCTCTTGTTAAATCGGGTTCAAGACTTTACGGTCCTTGCTCGATAGGGCATTCTTCAAAAGTATCGGGTGAAATATCAGGCTCGGTTTTTCATAGCTGTGTGAATAAGCAGCACGATGGGTTTATCGGGAATACTTATGCGAGTCCGTTTGTGAATTTCGGTGCTGATACAGTTACGAGTAACCTTAAGAATAACTATTCTAAAGTAAGAGTAATGTTTGAAGGAAAATCATTCGATACAGGTTTGCAGTTTCTCGGAAGCATAGTCGGCGACCACGCAAAGTTCGGAATAAACACAATGCTGAATACGGGTACAATCTGCGGAATATTTTCTAATGTTGCAGGCGGAGGATTTCCTGACAAGTCTATAGGTTCTTTTGAATGGAATATACTCGGCAAGGAAAAATCGTTGTACAGGCTTGACGAAGCTCTGGAAACAGCAAAGACAGTGATGAAAAGACGCGGGTTTGAAATGACAGAGGAATACAGAGAACTTGTTAAGTTTATATACGAGAAGAAATAACAGTATAAAAGTTTAATTATAATAAATGACCACTCCTGAAGAGTGGTCATTTTCATTTATACCTTTTCAATTTCCTTTTTACCAAGAAGACCTGTCGGTCTGAAGAGAAGAATTATTATCAGTATTCCGAATGCGATTGCATCCCTGTAAGTTGATGACAGATATCCTGACACAAATGTTTCAACAAGACCGAGAATCAATCCGCCAAGTGCCGCACCAAGAATATTGCCTATGCCGCCAAGTACTGCCGCAACGAAAGCTTTTAAGCCGTATATGATTCCGATAAGCGGGTCGACTTTCGGATAGTTTAATCCGAAGAGGATTCCTGCTGCCGCGGCAAGGGATGAACCAAGAATAAACGTAAAACTGATTACTCTGTTTATGTTTATGCCCATAAGACTTGCGACATTATGGTTGAATGATACTGCACGCATAGCCGTGCCCATCTTTGTGTTCATTACTATCAGCCTTAGAATAATCATCAGTACAAGCGATACTATAATTACAACAACAGAGTTTGAAAACACTGCTGCACCGCCAACGTTAAAGAGTTCTTTGTTTTCAAGCAATGTAGGAAATGATTTCGGGTCTGCTCCGAATACAAGCTGTCCGCCGTATTCAAGAAAGAGCGAGACTCCGATTGCAGTTATCAGTATCGTGAGTTTCGGTGAATTTCTTAACGGCTTATACGCAAGTTTTTCAAGAGTGAAGCCGAGTATTGAACAGATTACCATAGAGCCGAGAAGAATCACGATTGCCATCGATACAGATGCACCGCCAGTAAAGGTTGAGAAGCTGAACAGGAACGCAAGATAGTATCCAGAAAATGCTCCAATCATAAAAACATCTCCGTGTGCAAAATTAATAAAACGGAGTATTCCGTAAATCATTGTGTAGCCCAGTGCTATCAGGGCATAAATGCTGCCAAGAGATAAACCGTTTATGAACTGCTGAATGAATTCTATCATGGTGCGATAGTTTCTTTATACTTAAACTTACCGCCCTTTATTTCAAGAACGACGGCTGGTTTAATCGCATTTCTCTGATCGTTGATTGTAATATTGCCTGTTACACCTTTAAAGTCTTTTGTCTTTGCGAGTTCAACTCTGATTTTATCGCCTTCTGTAGAACCTGCTCTTTTAATTGCATCAGACATTAACATCATAGCATCATAACCAAGGAATGAATATGCATCGGGTTCAATCTTATATTTTTCTCTGTACTTTTTAATGAAGTTCTGAATTAAAGGATTCGGGTCTTCGGTGGAAATATGCGTTGAGAAGAAACATCCTTCGAGTGCATCTTTTGCTTTTCCTTCAGTAAGTTTATCAGACTCCCATCCGTCACCGCCGAATAAAGGTACGGTCATCCCGATTTCCCTTAACTGGATTGCGATAAGACCAACGTCTGTATAATAACCGGGAACGAATATTGCTTCCGGGTTTTTATATTTAATTGCTGTAAGTTGTGCTTTAAAATCTTTATCACCTGAAGAATACTTTTGCTCTTCAACAATTTCGCCGCCCATTTCAACAAATGTCTTTCTGAAATTATCCGCAAGACCTGTTGAATAAGCATTGCGCTGGTCAATAAGGAGTGCAACCTTCTTAACCTTCATTGAGTTTAACGCAAACTTGCTCATAACGGTTGCCTGAAACGGGTCTATGAAACAAACTCTGAAAACATAATCACCGATTGCAGTAACTTCGGGATTGGTTGATGCCTGTGAAATCATAGGGATTTTATTCTGCTGGCAGAGCGGTGCTGCGGCTTTACTTCTTGAAGAAGCAACCTCACCGATAATGCCGACAACTTTATCGCGATTGATTAATTTCTGAACCACAGTTTGTGTTTCATTAGGTTTGCCCTGATTATCTTCAGTTACCAGCTGGATTTGTTTTCCAAGTACACCGCCTGAACTGTTGATTTCTTCGACGGCAAGTTTAATACCATTATCCGAACTAATTCCAAATGTTGCTTCGCTTCCTGTCAAGGAAGCAAACTGACCAATTTTAATAACGTTATCCTGATTTTTATTACAAGAAGATAACATAACAAATAACAATAAACCGGACAGAGTAATAACTATTGTAGCTTTACTTTTCATAACAATAAATTAATTTATGAAATTGCGATAATTAGCATTAAAATAATTTAATTACTCTTAAAAAACAATTTTAATAGATTGACGGAATACGGACATAAGGAATAGTTATTAGTAAGGTGAGATAGTTGAGTATTATTTTTTCTTTAAGAAGTTAATAAAATGTTCCCTATTGGCTCTTGGTTTAATTGAGTTGTATGAGACTTCAAAAGTCTTGAAATCAAAGAATGGCGTGAACAACTCTTCATACTCCTTCGCGGTTCCGCCAAAAGGGGGACCTTCCTTTTCGAATTCATGATTAAACAACAGTCCTACCAGCCTTCCGTTTTCTTTTAAAAGCGAGTGAGTTTTCTTAACGTATACGGCACGGTCTGCAGGATTGATAGCACAGAAGAATGTCTGCTCGATGATTAAGTCATACATGTTGTTATGGCTAAAATAATCCTGATTTAATAACTGTTTATCGGGAAAATCGGGAAACCTTTGTTTGAAACTGTTCATAGCAATGGATGATATATCGAGGACATAAACATTCTTAAAACCTTTCAGGAATAAATACTCTGCTTCGTATGCGTTACCTGCGCCAGGGATTAAAATCTTCAGAGATTTATCGTTTATCTGATCAATGTATTCTTTAACAGGGGTTGAAACAGAGCCAATATCCCAGTTTGCAGAATTTTCAGAATATTTAGAGTCCCAATAAGATTTTACTTCAAGGGGCGTTCCCGATAAATCATTCTTTTTTGTCATATTTATTTATTGCTTTTTTTTGAAAAAATCTTTTACTATTTTAAAGCATCTAGTTTTTTTATCGTACATATAATCAAACAAGATAAATACTAATTGAGTTTAATTCCACACATTAAATAATTTTAGTATTGTTTCAAAATTTTTATAAACCTTTATAATGATGTTATGGCTGAAAATTATTATTACGAAAACAGAGAAGAGATCAGGAAAAAGGTGCGTGAGAAATACAGGAAAGACAAGGAATACAGGGAAAAGTTGAAAAAGTACTACAGGGAAAAGTATCACAGTGACCCTGAGTACAAGAAAATGACTCTGGAAAATGCGCGCAACAGGTATTACAATGATCCGGAATACCGTGAACGCACGATTCAAAGAGCCAAGGACAGAGCTTTAAGACTCAAGAACGAGAAAGCTAAGGATAAAAAACCCGTTAAGAAAAAGAAATAGTCAAACGGATATCTGAATTAAAAGAATTGGGTCTTTTAATTCTCGTTTAAGATTCTGTGACCTGCAATTAATAATAAACCACTTATTGGTTAAGTATTCTTAAGATGGATTGGGAAATAAATTTTAAGATACGTAAAATTGATTGCAAAATTAGGAAAGGTAAGACAAAAAGATTTTAAAGTACTCTTCTTAATGGTTTAATGGTATATTGTCCGTTAAGAGGTTAAAAAAAGCGTGTTGGCTGAACAAATGTACGGAAGTCCCGATATGGCTTTTAACTTTCCTTATCAATATCAGGCAGTTTATTAATTGCAGGCATAGAATTAATAATTTATCATTCCCTTACTTCTTTAATAATTCAATTATCTCTTTTTGTGTTGAACTTGTTTTATCGTTCAGATACCACATCTGTACATTTCTTTTAAGCTCTTCAATATCGAATGATTTTCTCTTTTTAAATTCAATTACCTCTTTTTGTAAAGCTGATGGCCTTGGTCCCCAGACAAACAACTCGTTATATTGTTCGTCGAGTACTATAAGTATCGGAATAGACTTTGCGCCATTAGTAAGATATTCATTCATTACATCAGGATTTTCGTCTCTGATAATAATATGCAGTTCAACATTGTCCGAAAGTTTACTCATCATGGCAATTACAGGCACACTGTTTGCAGCGTCTCCGCACCAACCCTCAGCAATTAACACCCAGTGTTGTTTATTTTTTACAAGTCCTTTTATCTCATCATTTATCACTGTTGTTTTATCGATTCTGTTCATACGTGCAACATTCAACCTTGTATTTTCAATCATTGCGCCTTCCTGGTTGTTTCCTGTTGTTCTGCCTTCTGAAAGCAAAGCATTAATAATGTTTCTGTATGCTTGATAAGATAATGAATTGCTTAAGAATTCTTCTGTAAATTTGTATGCCATACTCTGAATTATTTAGTTTAAAAGGGAAACCTGATTTAAAGGTTTCCCTGATTATTCGGGATAATAAGTATTTTATTTTGCAACTATAATCAAGTTCAAGTTAAATTTGTCATTGATAACTTTATCTCCGAGGTTATCAAAAAACTTACCTGAGCCATATTTAATGTTCCAGTCTGTTCTGTCTATATCAAAATCTGCTTTAACGGTTAAAGCACCATTTTCAATTTTAATCTCTGCAGGAAAGGTTATACTTTTTGTAACATCTTTCATTGTAAGGTTTCCTGTAACTGTAGAATTTACGTTTGGTTTTGTTGCATCGTTTAATGCTTCAACTTTTGTGATTTCGATTTTAGACGTAGGAAACTTGGCAACATCAAAAAAGTCGGGTGAAGATAAATGACCGACAAGTTTCTTAATTGATTCTTCATCTTTCTGATCTTCATTAACGATTGTTTTCATATCTATCTCTACTTTACCGCCTGTTACTTTACCGTTATCAACAAGTATTTCGCCATTCGCTACTTTGATCGTTCCATTATGCTGACCAGTAACTTTTTTACCGAGCCAGTTTACTTTACTGTCTGTAACACTAACAGTAAGGGGTTTGCCTGATTTATTTCCTGCATTTTGCTTGTCTCCAACTTTAACTTCTTTCTCTGATTTTCCGCAGCCGCTTACAATGAATGCGGCCGCAGTCAATATGATTAAAGCCATAGATAAAAGATTTCTTTTCATGTTTGATTCTTATTTGTTTAATTAATATTAAAAACTGTAAATGTCGCTGTCCCTTAATTTGTCTAACAGGTCGCTGACCTTAGTAGCCTGTATAGGTGTAAGAGTTTTAAATCTTTCTTCCCACTCAGGGGTTTTTTTGTCTATTTCCGCGAGTAAATCTTTTCCTTTTTGAGTAATGACGACGTCAACTGCCCTCTTATCTTTTTCACAAACTTTTCTGTCTACGTATTTCTTAAGAACAAGTTTGTCAACAATTCGTGATGCATTGGAAGATTTATCGAGCATTCTGTCGATGATATCATTAATTGTTGTTGGGTTTGGAAACTGTCCGCGTAAAATTCTTAAAACGTTAAATTGCGGTAACGTTAAGCCGTAAGCTTTTAAATAGTTGGATTCGATTAAGTTCAACCAACTGCCCGTGTAAAGTATGTTAACCATTAACTTCTGGTACGGGTTTGCAAATGCTTTTTGTTTTATTTCTTCTTCAAGTCTCATAATGTTAATTCCTTTATTTATATGTATATACACGAAAATCACTATTAAAGTTTCATTGTTGAGAAAATATAATTTACTGAATTATCAACATATCATATAAGCATATGAGAATATGATACTTAAGAAATTGAAATTAATTCAGGCAAAAACAGAAAAAGCCGTAACTTTTCAGTTACGGCTTTATAAAAAGATATAATTATAAACTATGAGATTTTCTTAACGTAAGAGATGTGGAATTTTTCCATTTTATCAACGAGAGTCAGAATATCTTCCTTTAAAGGCAAGAAGGTTGTTCTGAAGTGCATTGTCTTTGGAAGTTGTCCGAAGCCCGAACCGGGAACAACACAGATGCCTGTTTCTTCGAGTAATGACATACAGTATTCGGCATCTCTTTTTGAATCATATGCAAATCTTTCTGCTTCAGTCATTTTTTCAACATTAGTATCTTTACTGTCAGGTAATTCAAATTTTACGAATGCATACATTGCGCCCTGTGGAATTTCACAAGTCATTCCATCGATTTCGTTCAAACCTTTTCCCAGAATCTCTGCTTTCTCTTTTAAGTTGGATAATATTCCGTCGCGCTCTTTAACGTATAAATCATAACTCGCATCTCCAGGAACGGGAGGAGCAACCATTAAATAAGTAACGATTTGTCCATCTACATTTGAGCACAAGCCTATTGACTGCAGCTTAACGAGCTGAGCATAAACATCTTCAGGAATATTTCTGACTTCGAAGTAACCACCTCTGTGTCCACACTCACCAAGAAATCCTTTTGATACAGAATGAAAACTAAACAGAGTAACATCTTTCTCATTCATTTCGTGTAATACTTTAGCAAAGGAGAAAAACTTAAGCCCTTTCAAATAAACGTTTTCCTGATAAACCTCATCTGCAAGAAGAGTCAAATTATGTTTCTTAGAAAAACGGATAATCATTTCTATGTTTTCTTTTGAAAGAACTGCGCCTGTAGGATTACCCGGATTAATTACTGCGAGTGCTACGGGATTAACACCTTCGATCTTTGCTTTCTCATAACTCTTTGTGAGTTCACTTTCATTCAACTGCCAGCCGTTATTTTCGTCGAGATAATAACCGATTTGTTTTGCACCGTATAAAGCAATTGTTGCACTGTACAACGGATACTGAGGAGTTGGAATCATTATACCATCGTTTGCATTTTTAAGTACCAGCGTTAATGCTGCCTGAACACCTTTGCTTGCTCCGTCAGTTAACATAATCTTGTCTTTATCGGCAGGAATGCCGTCGCGCTTTCTTATAAATTCAGCAATTGCTTCCCTGATAAATGTTACACCGGTACTTTGAGTGTATGCGCCTGTGCCTGTAGGGTTTTTCTCCATTATAAGTTTAGCTCTTTTAATAACATCAGCTGGAAATATATTTTCTGCATCTTTCATTTCAATCATATCAGGATATTCAAGAAGTGAGAGCACCTGTCTTATGAATGTTAATGGTTTTTGTTTAAGTGCCTGTGGGTTTCCTATGTTGCAATAAATAATTTTCTTTCCCTGTTCTTCGAGTTCCTGAGCTCTGATAACGATTTTTCCTCTGACGGCATATTGTGCTTCGATGAGGTTCGGGTTAACATCTTTAATAGTAATCATAAAATTGGATTAAATTGTATACAAAAATAGCAGAACTAATATTCTTTAAAAAGGATATTTAAAAGTCAGTACAGACTTAATCTGCATACATTTCACCGAGTACTCCCTCGCTCTTTGCGACTGTAACAGCAGTGAAAGAATCAGATACAATATTCGGTACAGTTCGTGCCATATCGAGAACCCTGTCAACACCGAGGATTAATGCGATACCTTCTTCGGGGATACCGACAGAACGAAGAACTATAATCAGCATAATTAAACCGACACCCGGAACGGGAGCTGTACCTATTGAAGCGAGGACAGAAGTTACTACAATGGTTATCTGTTTCATTATATCCATTTCGATTCCGTAGACCTGAGCTATAAACATTGCGGCAACTGCCTGGTATAAAGCTGTGCCGTCCATATTAACAGTAGCACCAAGAGGAAGAACAAAGCTCGCAATATTATTAGGAACACCAAGCTTCTTCTCTGCAACTTCAATCTCAAGAGGCAAAGTAGCAGCAGATGAACTTGTAGAAAAAGCAACTATCATAACCTGCCTTAAGGCTTTATAGAACGGGATAACTTTTTGCCGTGCAACAACCTTCAATAAAGTTGGATACATAAAAATCATTAATATAAGAAGACCAGATACAACGGTTACCACATACATAAGGAGAGTCTGCAAAATATTAAACCCAAACTCAGCAACGGTAGCAGAAATTAACGCAAAGACGGCATAAGGGGCCAGGAGCATAACTTTTTCTACAAGTAAAATCATAGCACTGCTAAGGCCGTCGAAGAAGTCAATAATTGTTTTTGATTTATCTTTTGGAACCTGAGTCAGGAAAACCCCTGTTAGTATAGCAAAGAAAACAACCTGAAGGAAATCACCATCGGCAATTGCCTTAAACGGATTTTTCGGAACCAGGTTTACAAAAAAATCAACCATATTCATTGATACATCCTGCTGTATTTTAGATGATGCTTCATCGCTGTAAGTTTGCAGAAGCATAGCCTTTGTTTCAGGAGGCATAAAATGACCGGGCTGAATTAAGTTAGCCATTACAAGACCTATTACTATTGCCATAACCGTAGTAAACATAAAGATAGTAATTGTTTTACCACCAACTCTTGCGACGTGGCGTAAATCGGAAAGAGAAGCGGCCCCCACAAGTAAGGAAGCAAAGACTAACGGCACGGCAATCATATTTAAAAGCCTGATGAAGATATCTCCAACGGGTTTAATCATTGCGCCGACAGATTTCACCTTATTAATTTCAATAAGATTGGTAAAGTATTTTTCCTCGCCGCTCTTAAGTGTAACTTTAACTTTTACGAGATCTTTTACTTTTTTATCTGTGATTGTTTTCAGGTATCTGATAATGGAAAGCTGGGCATTTGAATCATAAGACATTAATGTGGAGTCGCCTTTGAAGAATTTTACTTCAGCGAAGTCGGTAATCTTTTCTTTACCCGACTTAGACACCACTTCTATTTCATTTGCGCTCATATGAAACACAGAGCCGAATATTGCCCCAAGAACCAGGCCGATTAAAATTTTAGTGTGAATCTGAATCTTAAATTTTTTCATATGGCAGATTTAATCTTATAAGATATTCAAAATAAACAATCATACAAGAATTAAAAATGAATAATTAAGGTCGGTAGTATATTAAAGGTTGAAGACGCTTTCGTAGTAATATTCAGAACCGCCGGAGGTCCAGTTAATCTTCACTTTCCAGTATCCTTTTACGAGGCGATCTACGCTAACCACCTGTGTTCTTGAAGTATCGGTCAGAACGGGAATTTTAACATCCTTAGAGTCGTCAGAAGGCCTGTAGAGGGAAATTAAATCTTTACTTTGGTTTTTATCGGGAAGGTTAGGGAATTTAATAATCAATTCTTTACCTGTATTTGTAATTTCAAAAGATTCTTTTAGTGCACGGGTTCTTGCAACTTTATCAAGTTGTTCCTGATACTTTAATTCCTTTTCATAGTAATTATCTGTTACAATGTCTACCTTTTGATTCATCAGGTATATTGTAACACCAATTGTTACAAGACAAAATGCAGTAAAGCCAATTGCTATTCTATATCCCCAGTTCATTATACTCCTTTAGTTTTTTGGCGGACCAATAAATGTGGTCTTAATATCGTTAACAATTTTTCCGTTTGCAAAAATCTGAATGTTCAACTGCATAACGGTACTTTTAATTTTATCCTTATTGAATAATATCATAAACTCAGCATCGCGAACATCCAGAGACGGAAGCGATATATCTTTTCCGATAAGCTTAAACTCGGCATCGGGATTGTTTATTTTAACTTCAACAGGAATATCCTTGAAAGTATTATTAACAAGTTTAACATGGTATAAGTTGCTAATTTTCCCATCGGGCATTTCCTGGAATATTTTTCCCGGAGCCCTGAGAACGTTAACTTTCACGTCTTCTCTTGAAAGGAGAAGTGTGGTAAAAATTGACAGAAGAATTACGAGAAGAACACTGTATAGAATAATTCTCGGTGTTATCTTAAACTTAACTTTATCTTTGATTCCTTTCATCGAAGCATAGCGAATAAGTCCTTTTGGTTTTTCGATCTTATCCATTATTGAGTCACAGGCGTCTATACACGAAGTACAATTAACGCATTCAAGCTGCGTACCGTTTCTGATATCAATACCTGTAGGACAGACAGCAACACAAAGATGACAATCAATACAGTCACCATTAATATCTGCGTTATCCTTTTCAAGTTTTCCTCTTGGTTCTCCACGAACATTGTCATAAGCGACAACCACAGTATTAGGGTCGAGTAATACACCCTGCAGTCTTCCGTAAGGGCAAACTATTGTGCAGGCCTGTTCTCTGAATTTAGAAAACACGAAGTAGAAAATCAGAGAGAAGATTGTAACAGCAATAAAGCCCGTAAGATTATCAAAAGGAGAACGGGAAATAATATTTAATGTCTGATCGACACCAATAATATAAGCGATAAATGTGTTTCCAATTAAGAACGATATAATGAAGAATATCAAATGTTTTGAAAACTTCTTAAAGAATTTGGCACCATCAAGAGGGGATTTGTCAAGTACGCGCTGCTGAGAAGCGTCTCCTTCAATAAGGTATTCAATTTTTCTGAATACCATTTCCATAAAGACCGTTTGTGGGCAAGCCCAGCCACAAAAGATTCTGCCGAAGACTGCTGTAAACAGAACAACAAAAACAACAAGGGTTACAAATCCGAGAGCAAATATATAAAAGTCCTGAGGTCCGAATGCAAGTCCGATAATTATAAACTTTCTTTCGAAAACATTGAACAGCATAAACGGATGTCCGTCTGTTTTTATCCAGGGAGTTAAGAATAAGACAGCAAGTAAGAAGAAACTAAATATGGTTCTTGCGGTATAAAATTTTCCTGTTTGCTTTTTGGGGTAAACCCAAACCCGCTTTCCTTCCTGAGTGACAGTTGAGAGGTGGTCTCTGAACGATTCGTGTTCCATATAGTTTATAATCCCGTAATATTTTAAAAAGATACAAAGAACAAAAAGAGCAGACACGAATTAGCACGAATTTCACAAATACTGATTAGTAAATATTTATATAAGACAAATTACAATACTATTCTTTCGTATTTCAATGAGGGCTCTCCGAAATTCACAAGTAAACCTAAATTTTTCTTAGTTATTCCTAAATAATTTAAGGTTTGTTTCTTGTGTGTATCTATTAATTTTTCTATAGCTTTAACTTCTAAAATTATTTTATCGTAAATAACAAAGTCTGCGACAAAACTATGATTTAATATAACATCTTTATATATGACATCATATTTCTTTTCTCTGTAAAAAGGTACCTTATTACAATTAAATTCATATTCCAATGCATCTTTATACACAACTTCAGACAATCCTTTACCTAAGATTCTATGAATCTCCATACAGATTCCAATAATCTTATAGCTTTCTTCCGGAAATATAATTTCACCCATAACTAAATGGATTAACTCTCAAAATATAATTCGAGAAATTTGTGTTAATTCGTGTCTAAACTTTTCTTTAAATATAATCTATTTCTTTAGTGTATCCTGTTTAATTGCCAAAGTGTCTTTATTTGTTGCAGTAGAGTCAACCCAGATAGTTCCTTCGGGAGCTTTAGGTACTGCGGGGGTTTTCCCATCAAAAGTCAGCACATAACTTGCAACCTGGTTTATTTGCTTAGGGTTTAACTGATTCTGCCAGGTGATCATACCTTTAGCAGGGACTCCATACTTAATCGTCTTAAATATGTTTTTTATACCACCGCCATTAATCCAGTATTTGTCGGTTAAGTTAGGACCAACTCCACCTCCTCCGTCTGTATTGTGACAAGTGACACAGTTTACTGTGAAAATTTCCTTCCCCTTTTCAAGGTCTGCAGGATCCGTCAAAGCAAGAACATTGCTTTCATTAATCAAAGCACCAGTTCTGACGAGTTCATCTTTTTGCTGCTGGGCAACCGTGACTTCCTGCAGGTATTCGTCTAATGAGGAATTCTGCTTGCCTATTAAATGATAGTTAATCATATAAATTACAGCAAAGACTATAGTAATGTAGAATAAGAACTGAAACCACGCTGGTGCAGGATTATCAAGTTCCTGAATTCCGTCATATTCATGGTCCTCTATCACAGGTGCGCTGACGTATTCCTTTGCGATTTTCACTTTTCTTTCACCGGCCTCAAATATCATTAATGAAGCAAACAACACCGCAAGAGTGAAAAGCAATGCTGCCAGAATTAGATACACATAAGTATCACTATGGGCCTCCTTGGTTGCTGTCTGTGCAAACAGAGGCATGTTGTATGCTGCCAACGCCAATAATATTACTGTAAAAACTTTTTTCTTCATATTAAAATTGTTTAATCTTTTAACGGTAGATTTCTTTGTTCTTCAATAAAGTTTTTATCGATTCTAAAAACCCAAATAACCATAACAACAAATGATATTAAGAATAAAATCATAGTAACAATCGCAAAAATTTCAAGCCATTCTATATTTACAAAAAATTTACTGAACATATTATTTAGTTTGAGTTTTAGGGTCAATGTTTTTAATATCAGTACCAAGTCTTTGGAGATAAGCAATAAGCGCTATTATCTCTTTATCGCTTGTAACATCAATACCCTGTTTCTGTAAATCCTTAGCTAACAGATCGGCCTGCTTCATCAATTCAACATTAGCTACTTTTTCAAACCCTGCTTCGTAAGGAACGCCGAGAGTTCTCATAGCATTAATTTTGCTTTCTGTAGTTGAGATGTTAAGCTCCTGTTCTTTCAGCCATGAGAATCTTGGCATCAGAGAACCAGGGGATACAGTAGTCGGGTCATCCATATGCAGATAATGCCACAGGTTTGGATACTTCAGACCTTCCCTTAATAAATCAGGACCTGTTCTTTTTGAACCCCAGAGGAACGGATGATCATAAACGTACTCACCTGCTTTGGCATATTCACCATAACGTTCGGTTTCAGAACGGAAAGGTCTTACCAGCTGAGAGTGACAGGATACGCATCCCTCTCTTATGTATAAATCCCTGCCCTGCAATTCAAGCGGAGAATACGGCTTAACACTTGCAATCGTAGGAATATTTGATTTAATTAAATATGTAGGAATAATTTCAATCAGTCCTCCAATAGCAACGGCGATAACTGCCAAGATTATAAACTGCACAGGACGTCTTTCGATCAATCTGTGCTTCTTGAATAACGAGAATCCTTTGACTGGTTCGAACTGAACTGTTTTATCGATAGCAGGCGCTTCAGCGGATTCTTCCGCGGTAAAGCTACCTTGTTTGATAGTCTTTATTAAATTATAGAGCATTGCAATAAAGCCGGCATAGTAGAATAGTCCACCGGCAATTCTAATCATATGCATAGTTTTAATCTGAAGCAATGTCTCCAGAAAATTAGGATACTGAAGAATTCCGTCAGGTGTAAACTGTTTCCACATTAATGCCTGAGTTAAGCCTGACCAGTACATTGGGATTGCATAGAACAGAATTCCCACAAACCCAATCCAGAAATGGAAGTTGGCCATCTTTTTAGAGTATAACTGTGTGTTGAACATTTTCGGAATAAGCCAGTACATTATTCCAAAAGTCAGGAATCCGTTCCAGCCAAGTGCACCTATATGAACGTGTGCAACAATCCAGTCTGTGAAGTGAGCAATGGCATTAACATTTTTCAATGAAAGCATCGGTCCTTCAAAAGTTGCCATACCGTATGCGGTGATAGCAACAACCATAAACTTTAAAATAACATCATCTCTGACTTTATCCCATGCTCCACGAAGAGTAAGTAATCCGTTAATCATACCACCCCAGGACGGAGCAATAAGCATAATGGAGAACACGGTACCGAGTGACTGAGCCCAGTCGGGAAGTGCACTATATAATAGATGGTGAGGACCAGCCCAGATGTACAAGAAAATCAAAGTCCAGAAATGGATGATTGAAAGTTTATACGAATAGACAGGTCTTCCTGCGGCTTTAGGCAGGAAGTAATACATCAAACCTAAATACGGAGTAGTAAGGAAAAATGCAACCGCATTATGACCATACCACCATTGAACCAATGCATCCTGAACACCTGCATACATTGAGTAGCTTTTTAATAAACTAATCGGCAGTTCGAAAGAATTAAAAATGTGAAGAACGGCGACTGTAATAACGGTTGCTATGTAGAACCAGATAGCAACGTACATATGCCTTTCGCGTCTTTTAATAATTGTTCCGAACATATTAATTGCAAAGACGACCCATATAAGTGCGATAAGAATATCGATAGGCCATTCAAGTTCTGCATACTCTTTGCTTGAAGTGATACCAAGCGGGAGAGTAACTGCGGCAAGGACTATAATAGTCTGCCAGCCCCAGAAATGAATCTTTGAAAGCAGGTCACTGAACATCCTTGCTTTGCAAAGTCTTTGTAAAGAATAATACAGACCCATAAAGATAGCATTACCAACGAATGCGAAAATAACGGCATTCGTATGCAGGGGTCTAATCCTTCCGAACGTTGTGTATTGTAAGTTAAAGTTGAGACTTGGAATAATAATCTGTGCGGCAATAAGCAAACCGACAAGCATTCCAACTGCTCCCCATAACATAACAGCATACGCAAAATTTCTGACAATAGTATTGTCATAGCTGAATCTTTCCAGCGAAGTGTTAGTAGATGTTAGGTCAGACATAGTTAATAATTTTTCGTAATTATTATTTATTTTAACAATGGTATAATTTAAAATATTTTTCTAATATATAAAACTCTAATAATAAGGAATTAAAAGAGATTTATAAATCCGAAATTATATTGCTCTGTCAGATTCAAATGTTTTCAGACAAGACATCTGAAATAAGCGAGACAAATTCCTCTTTCAAAAACGGCTTAGAGATGTAATGAGTACATCCCTCAGAAAGGAACTTTTCACGGTCATATTTCATAGCAAGAGCTGTAACTGCCACAACCGGTGTATTTTCATATCCTTTGATTTTCCTTATAAGTCCGGTAGTTACAAGTCCGTCAATATCTTTACCAAGATTTATATCCATAAGTATCACATCGTACTTTTTGGACTTAGCTTTTTCTACGGCCTCAAACCCAGTTGCCGCAGAATCAAGGTTACATATTGATTTGACTAATATTCTAACAAGGTCCACAGACATTGCGTCGTCATCAACATACAGAACAGCCGGGAGTGTTTCTTTTGTATTTATTACAGGTTTTATCTTTTCGGGTTTAATTTCCGGGGTGAGTTGTTCATTTATTATTTCACCAACAGGAAGCAACACAGTAAATGTTGAACCAAAACCAGGCTGGCTGTCTTCAATGAATATTTCGCCATCTAATTTATCAACAAATTTTTTAGTGATAGAAAGACCTAATCCGGTACCCTCAAAACCACGGCTTAACCCTTCGCTTACTTGTCTGAAGTCTTCCCAGATTAATTGCTGCTTATCTTTAGGGATACCAATTCCCGTATCTATGATTTTTATTGCTGTATAAGTTAAGTTGTTTTTGGATATATCCTCAATTTTTACCAATACAGATCCTTCAAGAGTATATTTAATGGCATTATTTACAAGATTGCTCAATATCTGACTTACAATCTTTCTATCTGAATGAATCAATTTTTTGTCAAAGCCAGATTTATAACCCAAGGTAAGGTTTTTCTGTGCGGCAGTCTTATCAAAAATTTCAATAACTTCTTTAACTTCAGAAATTAAATCAAAATCTTCTTTAGTAATTTTAACGTTATCAGATTCAATAGCAGAAATATTAAGAATAAGATTAAGTGTTTCCATTAAACGTGTACCACCTTTATGTATAACTTCCGCATAATGCCTGAATCCCTCATCTTCAAGGGAGCTCATTAAGACTTCGGAGAAGCCAAGAATACCGACCATTGGTGTTCTTAGTTCGTGGCTCATATTGGCCAGGAAGTTAGATTTAATTTTGCTTAATTCCTCTGCCCTCTCTTTAGCTTTAATCAACTCCTCATCCATTTTCTTTCTTGCCGTTATATCTCTGCAAACGCCTTCGTGCATAATCGTGTTTCCGTTCTCATCTTTTCTGTATCTGCAGTAATCTTCAATCCATATTTCAGACCCGTCTTTTTTCTTTAGTCTGTACAACTCAGAAACCGCATTGAACTCTTCTCTCTCAGGTGCATTTACTTTCCTGTCTTCACTTTTAAAATATAAGGCATCAGCTATATTAACACTCATTAGTTCTTCTTTGCTACGATAACCAAGCATTTTAGAAAATGCGGGATTCACATATAAGAACTTTCCTTCGGGTGTACTTTTGTAATAGCCTTCAGGCATAGTCTCAACAAGGTTTCTGAAATTCTCTTCACTAACCCTTAATTCCTCTTCGGCAAGTTTACGGTCAGATATGTCCATATGAGTGCCGGACATTTTCAGAGGATTTCCTTTATTGTCATATTCCACAACCTTTCCAACTGAGCGCAGCCATTTCCATTCACCGGATTTAGTTTTTCGTCTGTACTCCATTGAACGCGCCTCACCTGATTCAACGCATTCTTTAAATTGAAATTGAATACTGTCAAGATCTTCAGGGTGTATATTTGCCAACCAGGTATTTAATGTTGATTCAAATTCACCCGGTTGATAACCTATTATATTAAGATAACTCTCACTAACCAAGATTTCACCCGTCTGTATATTTAGTTCGAACCAGCCCTGATTAGTTGCCTGCATTGCAAGTCTGAGCTTTTCTTCACTTTTCTCTAATGCCGCATGGGACATTTTACGTTCAGATATATCACGAACGATATTCATAACTGCAATTCTATTATTATAAATAATTGTTGTTATGGTTATTTCAACGTCAACCCAATTTCCGTTTTTGTGTTTTATTCTGGTTTCAGTATTAACGACCTTATTAGACATTAAGGCCATCTTTCTTTCCAAAAAGATTTCCTCAGAAACTTCTTCACCCAGGTCAATAATTGACAACTGACTGTATTCGTCTTTTGTATACCCCAGCATTCTAGCCGCGGCATCGTTTACGTCAACAAAGTTACTTGCGGTTCCATCAGGGTTAGGATAGAAGATTGATATGCCATCATTATTTGCTTCGAAAAGAGCCCGGTATTTTTCTTCGCTTGCTTTAAGAGCCTCCTCGGCGTTTCTACGTATGGTAATGTCTCGTATATAACCACCAATCCCTGTTTTTCCGTTTGCAAGTTTGACAGGGAACTTTGTTGTTTCATAATATTTATCATCAACGATTTCAACATTGACTACAAAACTACCTTTTTCAATTGCCTGCATATCCCCTGCTTTGCAGTGTACAGCAATGTTTTCGGGCATTAATTCTGAATCATCTTTTCCAAGGATATCGGACCCCTCTTTGTTTAAAAATTTATTATTCGCATCGTTGCTCACAACATATTTAAAGTTTTCATCTTTCAGGAAAATAATATCTTTGCTTGAATTGATAAATAATTTGTACCTTTCTTCGCTTAGCCTTAATGCTTCTTCTGCCTGATTTCTTTCGAGTTCACCTGAAGCGCGTATTGCAACAAGTCTCAATATGCTTTCTACAAGATGAGGATTTTCCAGCGGCTTTCTTCCTATGATTGCTATTAAACCGATTTTCTTCCCTTTTGAATCTAACAATGTTGTACCGACATAACTTTCTGCTGACATATCCTGCAGTAACAAATCATTCGGGAATAGTTTACAAACATTTTTTTCAAAGACACATATACTTTTTTCAACAACATCTCCGCAAGGAGTATCTTTTAAAGCATAGGTTATGTTTTCATCAAACTTTCCGTCAGCATAGTTTGCGAGTGTTCTTGCAATTCCATCCGGTTCCAGTACATCAATGCAAACATATTCCGTCTTTATGCTTTCTGCAAGGTGTATTGCCAGTGACTCAAAGAAGTTTTCACCCTGATTACCGCATTGGATTAAGAAAGACTGAGTATCTTCAAGAATTTTTCTTTCGGAAATATCAATATCGATACAGTAAAATTCGGGTTCGCGTCCTTTGGTTTTTAAAACTACGTGACTTGAAAAAACATCGATTCTTGAACCGTCTTTTTTCATTAAAGTAAGTTCCGAAGCAGGAATTGCTTCACTTGTATCATTCATATACTTTATTGCTTCTTTCACACCCTCGCGCATTTCGGGGGGGATGATAGTATCCAATAAATTTTTCCCCACGGCTTCCTCTGCGGTATAGCCGTAAATCTTTTCAGAGGCTTTATTCCAGTAATTTGTTATACCATTCATATCATAGCCCTGGATTGAAATACTCATAACATCATTAAGTAGTGTTCTGAAACGAGATTCACTTTCCTTCAATTTTTCATCGGCTATTTTCTTTTCAGTAATATCCTGAAATGAACCTTGCAGTTTAATCACTTTTTCATTTTCTTTTAGCGGCTTACCTATAGTTCTCACCCATTTATGGTTTCCTTTTGCAGTAACCAATTCAAGTTCAAGGTCATACGAAATTCCTTTTTCAACTGCTTCATTGATGGCATTTATTATTTTCTCTTTCGAATCATTAACATAAAAATCAATTCCACTATCAGCATTTGTTACCGTCGCTGGATCTACTTCGTGAATATTGGCAACTTCCTTTGTCCATGAACCCATTTTTGTTGTAACATCAAACTCCCATCCGCCGATTTTTGCAACACTTCCCATTACAGCGAGCAAATCCTGACTTTTATGAAGTTCATTATCTTTTTCAATAAGTGACTTAAGAATGAATCTTTGTTTAGAGTTGTACACAAAGGCAGCAAGGGTTGATGTAAAGAGAACCATCAGTACAACTATGATGCTGATGAAGTATGCCCTGTACTTAAGTTCGACAAACATTTCATGCTTATCAATTTTAGAACTCATAAACCAGTTCGTTCCTTTTAACTGTGTAATATAAGAAAGAACTTTATGTCCGCGATAATCAACTCCTTCAACGATTCCTCTTTCGCCGTTGATTGCTTTGACGGCGGGAAGATTAAGTTCAGACATTGGTTTCCTGAGTGTTAAGGCTGTATTCGGCTGATGTCTCAATTCGTTTAAGTATAAAACCTCATCACCGTCTTTTTCAAACAATACTGTTTCTGCGGTTTCGCTTTCAGTAGGCCATTTTTGAATTAGCGGGTACAGATACTCAGACGGATCGATGGCGAATACCAGAAATCCGAGCAGTACATTTTTGCTGTTTACGTTCGGAGAAATTACGAGGAGATGAATCTTTTTGTGAATATTGCAAAACCGAAAATCACTGAACATAGTAACACGCTTTTCACCTGCAAGTCTTATATCATTTAAAAAAGCAGTATCAATTTTATTATCTTTCTCGTTAGCTGCAAGAATAACCTTGCCATCGGGAGTGGTAAGATAAATATTCTCATACTGAAAACTTTTAACGCGGTATTTCAAACGGTTTATAATAATATCCCGCAGTCCCGGCTCACCGGTTCCGTTTATTAAGTCGTCAATCTCTTTCAGCGAATAAGGGTTTTTTGAAACGTTATCAGCATTCTGAATATTCTCCTCCATCCATTTGCTAATCTGTTCAATTTTAAGTTCAGCGATTGCTTCTAAGTTTTGTTTCTGATTGTTAACGATTACTTTTTCTTCATATCTGTAATAGAAGAAACCTGCAAGAATTGCAGTAAGAATAACCAGAAAAGAAATGAAAGCTAAATATCTCTTTCTATATTTCGGGGTAGATGCTGCCATA